>DAOLSP010000002.1:300000-532196 GCA_035419245.1 bacterium
AAAACCGACGGTATCGGGGATATTGATCACCGTCGCCCCGGCGGCAATGGCCGCCTCGACGATGCGCAGCAGGAATTCGATCCCGGTCCGCGACGAGTCCTCGGGCGAGAATTCGACTTCCTCGCAGTAGCGTCTGGCGCGGCGCACTCCGGCCACTGCCATCTCGAGGATCTCTTGCTCATTTTTACGGAATTTCTTTTCGAGGTGAATCTTCGAGGTGGCCACGAAGGTGTGGATGCGCGGCCGCTGCGCGCCCCTGAGGGCTTCACCGGCGGCGTCGATATCCTTGTCGATGCAGCGGGCCAGGGCGGCGATGACCGGACCCTTGACCTGGTTGGCGATCAAGCGCACCCCCTCATACTGCGCCTGTGAGGAGACCGGGAAACCGGCCTCGATGACATCGACCTTGAGTCGCGCCAGCTGCTCGGCAATGGTCAGCTTGTCGTTCACCCCCAGGCTGGCGCCCGGGGACTGCTCGCCGTCGCGCAGGGTGGTATCAAAGACGAAAATGGGCTCTTGCGACATAGGCTATTCCTTCTCTTTGCAGCATGCACGTCTTGAGTGCATGCTGCACTTTCACAACAAGAGGTTATTTTGTAAGCCAGCTCATCATGCTGCGCAGCTGTGCCCCCACCTGTTCGATCGGGGAACCCTGCATCAGCCGGCGCAGGGCCTTGAAGCGCGGCGCATGGGCCTGGTTCTCGAGCACCCACTCGGTGGCGAACTGGCCGGTCTGGATTTCATGCAGAATCTCGGCCATGGCCTTACGGCTTTCGGCGCCGATGACCCGCGGCCCGCGCGTCAGTCCGCCATATTCCGCAGTGTCGCTGACCGAATAATACATGCGCGAAAGGCCGCCCTCGTTGATTAAATCGACGATCAGCTTGAGCTCATGCAGACATTCGAAATAGGCGATCTCGGGCTCGTAACCAGCGGCGACCAGGGTCTGGAAGCCGGCCTGGATCAGTTCGGTTACACCGCCGCAGAGGACGGCCTGCTCGCCAAAGAGATCGGTCTCGGTCTCCTCGCGGAAGCTGGTCTCGAGCACGCCGGCGCGGGTGCCGCCGATCCCTTTGGCATAGGCCAAAGCCTTTTCGCGCGCCCGTCCCGAGGCATCCTGATGGACGGCGATGAGGCAGGGCACGCCATTGCCTATCTGGTAGACCCGCCGCACCAGGTGCCCCGGCGACTTGGGGGCGATCATGATCACGTCCACATCGGCAGGCGGTAGGATCTGGCCGTAATGAATGTTGAAGCCGTGGGCGAATGCCAGCACCTTGCCCGGCGTGAGGGCGGCAGCGATCGACTCGGCATAGACCTGCGGTTGGGTCTGGTCGGGCAACAGCACCATGATCACATCAGCGGCACTGCAGGCCTCCTGGACAGAGCGTACCGGCAGGCCTTCTTTCTCGGCTGCAGCGCGCGAGCGGCTGCCGGCGTGCAAGCCGACGACCACCTGGACGCCGCTGTCGCGAAGATTAAGGGCGTGGGCATGGCCCTGGCTGCCATAGCCGAGCACGGCCACGGTGGATTCTTTCAACAGGCTGAGATCGGCGTCTTGTTCATAATAGAGTTTCATGGTGCCTCCGGGGTTAGATCCAGTAATTAGTGACGGAAACATTTCTCACTGTGGCACAGGGGTCACGGAGAGGCAAGCATGGAGGTATTAAAGTCAGCCTGGTTCTGTTGTGCCTCCCTGTGACAGGACTTGATTCTGTACTACTCACTGCTCCTGGGATTGAAATCACGCACCATGGCGATCGGCCCGGTGCGCTCAACCTCCTTGATGCCGAAGGGCCGCACGGTCTGGAGAAAAGCGATGATCTTGGACTCGCTTCCGGTCACCTCAAAGGTCAGGGACTTGGCGGAGATGTCGACTACCTTGGCTCCAAAGATGTTGCCGACCAGCGAGGCCTCGGTCCGTTTGACCGGCGGGCAGTGGATCTTGACCAGCAGCAGCTCCCGGTTGACGAAATCCTCCTTGGTTACATCGGTTACCCGGATGACGTCGATCAGCTTGTTGAGCTGCTTGTTCACCTGCTCGATGACCCAGTCATCGCCGATCACCACCAGGGTGATGCGGGCGGTTCCATCCTCCTCGGCTTTGCCTGCGACGATGCTCTCGATGTTGAAGCCGCGGGCGCTGAAAAGCCCGACGATCCGCGCCATTACCCCGGCGCTGTTCTCCACTTCCAGATTGATGATATGTCGCATCAGGCCATCCCTCTCATCATTTCGTTCAGACCCGCGCCTGCAGGCACCATGGGGAAGACATTTTCCTCTGCGCTGATGACAAACTCGACGATCACCGGCCCGTCATGGGCGAAGGCCTTTTCGAGGAGCGGACGGACCTCCCCGGGTTGATCCGAACGATATCCGGGAATGTTGTAGGCCGCCGCCAGCTTGACGAAATCGGGCAGGTAGACAGGGCAGGATTCGCTGCGGCCGTCGCACGCCTCCGGGCAACGCGCGTCGCGGTTGAGGCAGATCCCCGAGAAACGGCGCTGATAAAAGATCGCCTGCCACTGGCGCACCATGCCTAGAGAGCGGTTGTTGAGGATTATGATCTTGACCGGCAGATGGTAGAGGGCGGCGGTTGCGAGCTCCTGGATGTTCATCTGAATGCTGCCGTCGCCGGCGATGTCGATCACCAGTTTGTCCGGATGAGCGATCTGAGCGCCGATGGCCGCTGGAAAGCCGAAGCCCATGGTGCCGAGCCCGCCCGAGCTGATCCAACTGCGCGGCTGGACGAAATCGAAAAACTGGGCGCTCCACATCTGATTTTGGCCGACCTCGGTGGCGATGATCGCTTCGTGCCGGGTCATCTCGGCGAGCGTGCGGATTACGGCCTGGGGCGAGATGCCGCCGTTTTGGGTGTATTGCAGGGGGTGGTCCCGTTTCCAGCTCGCAATCGTTTCCAGCCAGGCGTCGTGCCGCCGCGGTTCGATCCGCTGGTTGAGTTCGGTGAGGACGCACTTGATGTCGCCGACCACCGGGATCGCTACCTTGACGTTCTTGCGGATGGTTGCGGGATCGATGTCAATGTGGATGATGTCGGCTTTGGGGGCGAATTTGCTCACCTTGCCGGTGACCCGGTCGTCAAACCGCACGCCGATGGCGATGAGGAGGTCGGCTTCCTGGATGGCATAGTTGGCGTAGGCGGTGCCGTGCATGCCGACCATTTTTAGGGCGAGGGGATCGGTCTCGGGAAAAGCCCCCAGCCCCATCAGGCTGGTGGTCACCGGGGCCTGGAGGGTGCGGGCGAGGTGGCCGAGTTCATCGCTGGCGCCGCTGGAGAGGACCCCGCCGCCGGCAAAGACGACCGGCCGTTCGGCGCGGTTGATACGGGCGGCCGCCTTCTGGATCTGCGGCAGGTGGCCGTTGAGGGTGGGTTTGTAGCTCCGGATCGAGACTTGCTCGGGATAGGGCACTTCGGTGCTGGCCTGCTGCACATCCTTGGGGATGTCGATGAGCACTGGACCCGGCCGGCCGCTGCGGGCAATATAAAAGGCGGATTTGAGCAGGCGGGGCAGTTCGTCGACCTCCTTGACCAGATAATTGTGTTTGGTAATCGAACGGGTGATGCCGAGCATGTCGGCCTCTTGAAAGGCGTCATTGCCGATCAGATGGGTCGGCACCTGGCCGGTGATCGCCACCAGGGGGATCGAGTCCATGTAGGCGGTGGCCAGGCCGGTGACGAGATTGGTGGCGCCGGGTCCGGAGGTGGCCAGGCAAACCCCCACCTCGCCGGAGGCGCGGGCAAAGCCATCGGCCGCATGTACAGCGCCTTGTTCGTGCCGGGTGAGGTAGAAGGGAAAGCCCGATCGGTAGAGCTGATCGAAGATATCGATTACCATGCCGCCGGGATAGCCGAAGAGGGCACGGACGCCCTCCTGCCGCAAGGCGTGAATGATCATCTCTGCGCCGGTCATCTTGTCATTCCTTCTGCTGGGATTGCCGCCGGCAATGATACGGCGACGAACCATAATGGACCTATGGCTGCAGAGGTATACGCGGGTGGTACGAATTGGGGATGGTGTGGATGAGATTTGCGGTTATCCTCTTGCAGCCCTGATTTAGTAGATAATCAGAAGCAAGAGGCTAATAAGAATGAGATGTAGAATAGCGATCGTCTGCAGGTGGTCCATGGATATGGGGGGGAGAGAGCGCAGCACACCACGGCGCCAATGACCGGAGTCATTGCGGCGGAACGGAGCGGTGTGTTGCGGATGAATCATGGATTTCCTGCGAGCGCGTCTAATAAGGATTTTTTTAAATATAACCGAAATTCGCTTTAATGTCAAATCTTTTCTTGGCGCCGCAGAGGAATTTCGCACACAACGCTGCCCGGGCAGCACCGGGTGTCAGGATCCACTTCGGACCACCAGCCGCGCCGCTTCCAGTCCTGGCGAGCTGGCGTTGATTTCTATCGTTCCGGATTCCCCCCGCCTGGAGCGGATCACAGCCAGAACCAGACCGCTGAAGGCCTCGCGTTCAGGCGCCGGAAAGGGCACCAGGTTCGTCGGATCGCCGTTGTCGGTGGCGATGATATCCCCGGGGCCTTTTAGGGTGAATCGCACCGAATTCGTGGCGGTGGGCACTGTCCATCCCTGCGCATCGGCCACCCGGACCGTGATGAAAGCCAAATCCTCTCCGTCGGCGGTAATCCGGCTGCGATCGGTCTGTATCTCGAGACGGGCTGGAGCACCCGTTGTGTGGACGACATCTTCGGCCCATTTCTTGCACTCCTTGTAGACGACCGCTTTCAACTCGCCCGGTGTATACCGTACCTCATCCCAACGCAAGCGGGATTCGTAAGGCGCTTTGTGTTTGCGGCCGAGCGATTGGCCGTTGAGGAAGAGTTCGGCCTCGTCGCCAGAGGTGAAGAGGTGCACCGGCGTGATCTGGCCGTGACGATCCGGCCAGTTCCAATGCGGTAGGAGGTGCGCCATGGGCCGATCCGGCCGCCATCGCGCCTGATAAAGGTAAAAGCGGTCTTTTTTGAAACCGGCCAGGTCGATGATGCCGGAGTAGGAACTGCGGGCTTCATAGTAAGGGGTGGGCTCGCCGAGATAATCCCAGCCTGTCCAAACGAACTCCCCGGCCACAAAGGGATGGCGGTCGAGAGAAGCGAAGACCTTGTCCGCCGTCGAGCCAAAATCGACCGCATAGAGCTCATAGGCGCTGACCTGGTGGATCCTGGCATCTCCGCCGCGGCCCTCCCGGACCGGCGCACTCCATTCGGCTGAGACCGGAAAGAGGTAAATGCCGCGGCTGCTGAGCGCCGAGGCGGTCTCGGTGCTGACGATGACTTTGCCCGGAAAGGTCTTGTGGAAGGCCTCATACTGCGGCGCCGTGCGGATGCGGTCAGTCCCCTCGAATTCCGGCGCCTGGCGGATGCCTTCCCCCTGATAGTTGAGGCCGATGAGGTCGAGCACTGCGGGGAGCGGCATGTCCGGCTTGGCCCAGTTCATCGCGCAGGTTACGGGCCGTGTGGCGTCTTCCTCAAGGACGATGGCGCGCAGTTTTTGCGCCAATTCCGCTCCCTGCGCGCCGGTATACTGTTCACCCACTTCATTGCCGATACTCCAGAGGATCACCGAGGGATGATTGCGGTCTCGCCGCACCATGGCGCGCAGGACAGGTTCGTGCCAGTCCTTGAAGATGAGATGGAAGTCGAGCGGGGTCTTTTTCAGCGCCCAGATATCGAAGGCTTCGTCGAGCACCAATATTCCCATCTGGTCGGTCAGGTCGAGCAGTTCCGGAGCCGGGGGATTGTGCGCCATGCGGATGGCATTGCAGCCCATCTCCCGGAGGATTTCGATCTGCCGCTCAGCCGCCCGCACATTGAAGGCAGCACCCAGTGCGCCGAGATCATGATGCTGGTTGACGCCCTGGATGCGGACGGGGCGGTCGTTGACGAAGAGCCCGGAATCCGGATCGAAGCGCAGTGAACGAATGCCGAAGGGCGTTGTGAACTCATCGATAATTTTTTTCTGATGCCATAGCGTGGTGACGGCCACGTAGCAGTGGGGCGACTGCTCCGGTGGCGGGCCCCAGAGCCGCGGCTGCCGGAGCACAAGTGAACTTGAAAGCGTCGTGCTCCCGCCGGCCACTACGCTGGCCGTCAGGGGAGCAAAGCGGCCGACCGCCCGGCCGATTTTCTTGCCCCGGGCATCCAGAGCAAAGATCCGCGTCACGGCCCGGATGCTGGCCTCCTGGTGCGAATCATTGTCAATCGTGACTGTCAGATCGAGGGTTGCGGCGGCGGCGGAGATATCGTGCGCCTTGAGGGCGGTGCCCCACTGGCTGACGTGGATGGGATGGGTCTTGGTCAACCAGACATTACGGTAGAGCCCGCCGCCGGGATACCAGCGCGAGGAGGCGGGGGGATTGTCCAGGCGGATGGCCAGCTGGTTCGCGCTGTTCGGCATGATATAGGGTGTAAGGTCCAGACGCCAAGAGGAATAACCATAAGGCCAGCCGCCAACGAGGTGGCCGTTGAGCCAGACCATGGCATATGCCATGGCGCCATCGATGTCGAGAAAAATGGTTTTGCCGGCATCCGCAGCTGGAATGTCGAGCTTTTTCCGGTACCAGGCTACGCCGGGACTGGGGAGACGTCCCATACCGCCGCCGATCTCGTCGTCCCGATTCAGGATGAAGGGTCCGGCACTCGCCCAGTCGTGCGGGAGATCGACGCACGCCCAGTCGCTGTCATCGAAGCAGTCCTGCACAAAGGGAAAGGTGCTGCCGGGATCGCCTGCGGGGCGGAGATGGCGCGCGGCGGGATCCTGGATGAACCGGTTGCCGCTGGGCAGGATCCAGGCCTTGAGCACCGGCCTAGAGGTCACGGCTGCTTCCGCGTCCGTGGGCCTGGCGTCGGCGGGACGGCCGTCGGCATGCTCCTGTAGCGGCGGCCGCACGTCGTAGATCAAAGAGTCAGCGTCAGCGGCGGCGTCATACCGGAAAAACCGCCAACCCTGGTTGAGGGAGAGGCGCTGCCGGGACTCGTCCGCTGTGCCGGCTGTGGCAGCCGCCGGCAGCGGTGCGGAAAGCGTCCCTGCGGCTAGAGCAGCAAGGATGGATGCTGCCGCGATAGGGTGCTGGAAGACCGATCTCATCGTATGCTTTCCCTGTATTGGGAATCCCTTTGTGCTGTTAAAGATTCTACAACTTTACCGGCACATTCGCAAGACAATTTAATCCGGGGGAGCGAGCGTGTGGTACGCGGTGTCGGTTGGGAGCCGGATTTCCGGGACCACCCGGCTGGATGAATACTGCTTGTTTTTCATCGGACGAATGGCTAATTTGGCGGCGAAAGGTGCGACGTCATGCGAAGATCCTTCATAATCGGGAGACACCATGAAGATAAACCTTTGGGTTTTGGCTGCAGCGGTCCTGATCCTATTTCCGGCCCTGACGGCCGGCCAGAGCATGCGACTTTATACCGGCAAGTATAACGACCAGGGCGGGACGGGATTTCAGCTCATCGATCTCGATCTCAAAGCGGGCGCGTTCCGCATCGCCGCCGAGGCCGACGCCGGGCCCAATCCTTCCTATTTCTGCATCGCGCCCACCCGCGACCTGATCTACGCCATCAACGAGGTTGACGAAATGCACGGCCGGAAGGCAGGCGGTATCACCACACTCGCTGTTGATCCGGCCTCTGGCGCTGTCCGCAAGGTGAGCGAGCTGGCGGTACCGAACGGCGGCCCCTGCTTCATCTCGCAGACCGCGGATGGTATGTATCTTCTGGTCGCCAACTACGGCGGCGGCTCGGTCGCCGTTGTCCGGCTCGATGACTGCGGTATTCCTTCAGTGGTGACTGATACCCTCCTATTTCGGGGGCCTTCCGGAAGCTCCTCGCGCGCCCATATGATTGCTCCCGGGCCGGACGGAAAACGGATCTACGTCACCGATCTCGGCCTCGACCGCATCACGGTCTTTGTGCTGGATCGCGCCACGGGAAAGCTGCAGGCGCTCCCGAACGGCGAGACGGGCCTGACCAGGGGCGCAGGCCCCCGCCATTTCACCTTCAGCCGGGATGGATCCATACTCTATGTGATCAATGAGCGCAATTCGACCCTCACTGTTTTCGCTGTCTCCTCCCAGGGGTTGCTGCAGGAGATTCAGACGGTCAGCACCCTGCCCGAGGGGTACAACGGGACGAATCACTGTGCCGACATCCATCTCGGCAAGAGCGGCAAATACCTTTACGGCACCAACCGCGGCCATAATTCCATCGTCACCTTTCGCGTCGGCCGGAAGGGAGGCCTCACACTTGCCGGCCATACGTCCTGCGGCGGGGATTGGCCGCGCAATTTCGTCATTGATCCCTCGGGCCGCTATATGATCGTGGCGAACCAACGCTCGAATACCCTCAACCTCTTCGCTCTTGATAAACGAAGCGGCCTCCCGCGGCCGATGCCGGCCAGCTGCACAACGCATGCCCCAGCTTGCCTGCAGTTTGCGGTCCGGCCCGGGCCTTCCGCTGGTCAGATGGGACAGCAGGGCCGATAGCGCGGTGTGCCGGGCACACTTTTTTCGGGCGGCGGCCTGTCGCATGCCCACGCCCAGGCGACTTTGCCGCGGGTATGCATGGGCGCCGTAACCAAGAGTCGGAAGCCTTTGGCCAGTACAAAGGGGGTCTTGGCGGCGGAAGCTCGAGACGGGGTGGAAGTGGTTGCCCTCGGATCGGGGCAGGATAATTTCGATAGGGAGTGGCCGCAGCTGTAAGACGGTTCATCCAGCGCGCCTGGAAAGCGCGGGTGGTTCATCAAACAATGAGGTTGGCCAGTATGGAACAGACACGCAGGAATTTTCTCAAGGTCACTGCACTGGGGGTTGCCGGCATGGCCCTGGGGACGAGTGCGAAAAGCTACAGCCGTATTATGGGCGCCAATGAGCGTCTGAATTTTGCCATCATCGGCCTGCATGGGCGTGCGTATGCCCATCTCGATGGGGTTCGCTTTGGCGAGAACAGCGCGGTTACTCATGTCTGCGATGTCGACCGCCGGGAGCTGGATAAATTCGCGCGGATCGCCGAGGAGACAGCCGGTGCCGCCCCGGCCAAAATCGCCGACTTTCGCCGGATCCTCGATGACCAGGCGGTCGATGCCATCACCATCGCCACACCGGAACACTGGCATGCCCCTATGGCCATCATGGGACTTCAGGCGGGAAAACACGTCTACGTCGAAAAACCCTGCAGTCACAATCCCCGTGAGGGCGAACTCCTGGTGGCCGCGCAGCAAAAATTCGGCATGCTGGTGCAGATGGGCAATCAACAGCGTTCCTCCCGGCATACCCAGGAGATCATCGGCCGGATCCACGCCGGTCTGATCGGGCGGCCCTATTTCGGCAAGGCCTGGTATGTCAACTCGCGCAACTCGATCGGCGTCGGTAAAACCGTGCCGGTGCCAGATTACCTGGATTGGGAATTGTGGCAGGGACCCGCACCCCGGCGGCCTTATAAGGACAACATCCATCCCTACAACTGGCACTGGTTCTGGCATTGGGGTACCGGCGAAACCCTCAACAACGGCACCCATGAAGTCGATCTCTGCCGCTGGGCCCTGCAGGTTGATTATCCCCTGCGGATCTCGGCTGCGGGTGGCCGCTACCATTACCAAGATGACTGGGAATTCTACGATACCCTGGTGACCACCTTCGAATACCCCGAGGCCATGATCAGCTGGGAGAGTCTGAGCTGCCAGGGCAAGCAGAACTATAACCGCGGACGCGGCGTGACCATCCATGGTACCCAGGGCACGGTGCTTATCGACCGCGATGGGTATCAGGTCTACGCCCCGGATGACAAACTGCTCGAGGAGTTCAGACTGCCGACGGTGAACCGGACTCAGGATCTGCTCAGCCGGGATGAATTGACCAACATCCATTTTCAGAATTTCATCGACGGCATTCGCAAGGGAACCCCGATCAACTCGCCGATTGCCGAAGGAAACAAGAGCGTGACCATTTTGCAGCTGTCCAACATCGCCTGGAAAGTGAAACAGACCCTGGACATCGACCCGAAGACGGGGCATGTCCGCGGGAACAAAAAGGCCCATGCCTTGTGCGAACGGGAATACGCCCGGGGCTGGGAGCTGTCGCTCGGTTGAGGGGCCGGCTGTTGCAGCAATGCATACCAAACGCGAAGGGAAAGATCATGAAAAGAACTATAGGGTTTGTGGCCATGGCGCTGCTGACGCTGTGCACAGCGGCGGCGGGGAAAGACCTATGGATGGATCTCTTTAATGGCAAGAATCTGAAGGGCTGGCGGGTGCTCAACGGGGATGCCAGGTACGTGGTGCGGGACGGCACAATCGTCGGCATCAGCAAACTGCAGACGCCGAATACCTTTCTGGCGACGCAGAACACCTACGGTGATTTCATCCTCGAATATGAATGTCGGATCGATGACGGCCTCAACTCCGGCGTGCAGATCCGCAGCCTTAGCCTGCCGGAATTCCAGAACGGCCGGGTCCATGGTCCGCAAGTCGAGCTCGATCCCTCCGCGCGCGCTTGGAGCGGCGGCCTATACGATGAAGCCCGGCGGGGCTGGCTCTACAATCTTGAATGCAATCCTGCCGGCAAGGCGGCGTTCAAAGCTGGGGCATGGAATCGCTTTCGCGTTGAGGCCATCGGCCCTTCCATCCGCGTTTGGGTCAACGGCATCCCCACCGCCGATATCCTCGATGACCTAGCCACCAGCGGCTTCATCGCTTTGCAGGTGCACGCCATCGATGGCGATTCGAGCATGGCGGGCAAGGAGATCGCCTGGCGCAACCTGCGCATCCGGACGCAAGATCTCGAAGCGGCCCGGACCCCGGTCACCCGCGCCATCGCGCAGGTCAGCTACCTCACCAATCAGCTGAGCGAGCGCGAACGGGCCGAGGGCTGGCAGCTGCTCTGGGACGGTCGGACGACCGCGGGATGGCGCGGTGCCAAACTCGACCGGTTCCCGGACCATGGCTGGAAGATTGAAAACGGCGTCCTCGAGGTGGAGGCGAGCGATGGCGACGAATCGCACAATGGCGGTGATATCGTCACCATCAAGTCATATGCCAATTTTGAGTTGGAAGTCGATTTCAAGTTCACCAAGGGTGCTAATAGCGGGATCAAGTATTTCGTCGACACCAACACCAACAAGGGGGAGGGTTCGGCGATCGGCTGTGAATTCCAGATCCTCGACGATGAGTTCCATCCCGATGCCAAACTCGGCACGGCCGGCAACCGTACCCTGGCCTCCCTGTACGATCTGATCCCTCCGGAAGCCCTGCGCTATGCCCCCAACGAAAGCAGCGCCAAGCGGGTGAACCCCTACGGCTGGAACCGGGCTCGTATCAGCGTTCGGGGTTCAAATGTCAGCCATTACCTGAACGGCATCAAGCAGGTCGAGTATCAGCGCGGGACGCAGATGTGGCGGGCGCTAGTCGCCCGCAGCAAATATGCCATCTGGCCCGATTTCGGCGAAGCGCCATCGGGGCATATCCTGCTGCAGGATCACGGCAATCAGGTCTTCTTCAGGAATATCAAGATCAGGGAACTGGATTGACCCGCCGCCCGGGAGACGGGATGGTCAGGAGGCCATGAAGACGCTCCCGGCTCCCGCGGGCGCAAGCCCCTCCGAGCGGGTGACGTAAGCGGCGGTGACGACATCTCCGGTCACATTCAGCATTGTCCTGCCCATGTCGAGAATCCGGTCCATGCCGAGAATGATGGCGATCCCTTCCGGGGGCACACCCACCGCGTTCAGGACCATCATCAACATCGGCAGCGAGGCGCCGGGAATGCCAGCGGTCCCGACCGCCATGAGCACCGAGAGGATCACCACGATGGCCATGGAACCGATGCTGAGGTGTAGGCCGAAAACCTGGGCGAGAAAGAGCACCGTCACGCCCTCATAGAGCGCCGTGCCGTTCATGTTCATAGTGGCGCCCAAGGGCAGGACAAATCCAGCGATATCAGCGGGAATGCCCAGCCTCTCCTCGGATTCCTTCAGCGTCGTCGGCAGGGTGGCGTTGCTCGAGCTGGTGGAGAAGGCCGTTACCATGATAGGGATGATGCGGCGGAAAAACTCGAGCGGCCGGACCCGGCAGACGAAAAACAACAGGAGAGTGTAAACCCCGAAGAGGAAGATCAGATAACCGCCAAGGGTGATGAGCACGAAATAGAGCAGTTTTTCGAGCAGATCCGTGCCAAAGCGGGCGACGACATTGAAGATCAGGGCCGGAACGGCGATGGGCGCCAGGCTCATCGCAAACCCGACGATTTTGATCATCGCCTCGGAGGTCACCTCCAGTGCTCCTGTCACCAGCGCTGTTTTATCCGAGCGGACAAGGGTCAGGGCCGCGCCGAAAAGCAGCGCAAAAAAGATTACAGCGAGCATGTCCATGTTCACCATGGCCGCCAGGGGATTGCGTGGGATGATGTTGATGAAGGTATCGACACCAAAGCCGCCCCTCTCCTTGAAGGATTCACTCCTTTGCGCAATCTCGCCGCGGTAGGTCTCCAGGAGGCGTACCTGGGTGGCCGGATCGAATCCTTCTCCGGGCTTGAGCAGGGAGACGGAACTCATCCCTAGGAGGGTGCTGAGGGCGGTAAGCACCAAAAACATTGCGAAGGTTTTCATGCCGATGCGCCCGAGCCGCCGCATATCGCCGAGGTTGGTGATGCCGACGGTAAGGGTGGAGAAGACCAGAGGGACCACGGTCATGAAGAGCAGATTCAGGAAGATGCGGCCGATCGGCCCCGTGATGTATTTGATCAGCGTCTCATTGAGGAAGCGATTGAAGACGGGATTCCGGGCGCCGAGAAGGTTCGCGAGGATACCGAAGAGCATGCCGACAGCGAGGCCGATGAGGATTTTTGAATGGAGCGCGACTTTCTTCCTGGTGCTCATGAAGTCTCCCGTATTAGATGCGGCGGGCTGACTGCCGCTGCGAACCGTATCGGTGCCATCCGGCAAAAGGATTTGGTATCGCTGATGTTACAAATCCAGGGCACAAAAGTCAAGCAAAATGGTGGAGAGGATACGCTCCGGAATCCGGCCGACATCCGGCGCCTGGAGCCGCCGGCCGGCTGTCTTCCCGTCCTTTGCCGCACTCGGACTGCCGTCCCGGCCTGAGAAAAAACGCTTGCGCACCAGAGGAAAAATTCCGATATTCCCCAATGAAGTAACCTTCAAGCCAGCGGTTTCCGGGCAGTCCGGATGCCCCGGAGCGCCATGCTGCCGGAGACGTGACGGACGGTTCGGGCCAGAGGGCTGGCCGCATTCAAGCCGAGGATGAATATGAGATCGGACCTGATCAAAAAAGGCATCGACCGCGCCCCTCATCGGGGGCTGCTCAAAGCTTCCGGCCTGACCGATGCGGACATGGGCAAGCCTTTCATCGGTATCTGTAATTCCTACACCGATCTCATCCCGGGGCACGTCCATCTGCAGACCTTCGGCCGCAAGGTTAAAGAGTCGGTGCGCCAGGCCGGGGGGGTTCCCTTCGAATTCAACACCATCGGTGTGGACGACGGCATCGCCATGGGGCATGCCGGAATGCACTTCAGCCTGCCTTCGCGCGAATTGATCGCCGACTGTGTCGAGACCATGGCCACCGCTCATTCGCTCGATGCCCTGATCTGCATTCCAAATTGCGACAAGATCGTGCCCGGCATGGCGATGGCGGCGGCGCGCCTCAACATCCCGACCCTGTTCATCTCGGGCGGGCCGATGGCCAAGGGCTACACCGCTGCGGGTGAAGCGATCGACTTGATCTCCATTTTTGAGGGGCTCGGCCAATACCATGCGGGCCAGCTTTCAGCGGCGGCGCTCAAGGAACTCGAGGACCGCGCCTGTCCCGGCTGCGGCAGTTGCGCCGGAATGTTCACCGCCAACAGCATGAACTGCCTTCTGGAAGCCCTCGGACTGGCCTTGCCGGGCAATGGCACCCGCCTCGCGGTCGACCCGCGGCGCGAGGAACTGATCGCGCGTACCGGTCCGACCATCATGCGGCTGCTCGAACTGGACCGCAAGCCGCTCGACATCCTCACCCCTTCTGCTTTTCAGAATGCGCTGATCCTCGATCTGGCTATGGGCGGATCGACCAATACCATCCTGCACACCCTGGCGATCGCCCACGAGGCGGGGGTGAAAATCGAACTCGCCGGGCTCAATGCCCTGGCGGACCGGGTACCCTATCTCTGCAAGGTCTCGCCCGCGGTGAAGACGGTGCACATAGAGGACGTTGACCGCGCCGGCGGCATCTCCGCCATCCTGCGGGAGCTGAGCCGGATCGGCGGACTGCTCGATCTGGGTGCGCCGACGGTGACTGGCCAGAGCCTCGGTGATAACATCGCCGCATCGGAGATCCTCGATGATACGGTGATCCGCCGGCTTGAAAATCCTTACACCAGCCGGGGCGGCCTCGCCATCCTCTTTGGCAACTTTGCACCCCTCGGAGCGGTCATCAAGACCGGGGCAGTGGCGGCAGCGATGTGGCGCCACAGCGGACCGGCGCGGGTTTTCGATGGGGAGGAGGCGGCCCTCGCGGCTATCCATGCGGGCCGAATCCAGGCGGGCGACGTGGTGGTGATCCGCTACTGCGGACCCAAGGGCGGGCCGGGTATGCCCGAGATGCTCTCGCCGACCTCGGCGATCATGGGGATGGGGCTGGGCGAAAGCGTGGCCTTGATCACCGACGGCCGCTTCTCCGGCGGCACCCGCGGCGCCTGCATCGGCCATGTCAGCCCGGAGGCCGCCGCGCGCGGCCCGATCGCTGCCCTGCAAGACGGCGATCTCATCGAGATCGATTTGCACCAACGCACGCTCAACGCCCGGCTGGAGATGGCCGAGATCGCGAGACGGCTGGACCTGCTGCCGCCGTTCCAGCCCAAATATACCCGCGGCTGGCTGGCACGCTATACCCAGATGGTGACCTCCGCCAATACCGGCGCGGTGCTGGAGTAAGCCAAACCCGACCGGGAGAGTCATACTATGAGGGATCGAGTCCCCACTACCCTGTTTGAAAAGATCTGGGAAGATCATGTCGTCAGCCAGGAGCCCGAGGCTCCGGCCCTGCTCTATATCGATCTCCAGCTCATCCATGAGGTCACCTCACCGCAGGCCTTTCACGGGCTGCGCGAGCACGGCCTGCCGGTGCGCCGGCCCTCCCAGACCGTGGCGACCATGGACCATTCCATACCGACCACCGCTCCCGGGGTGCCGTGGCGCGATCCCCTCGCCAAAGCCCAGCTCGCCCAACTCGAGCGCAACTGCGCGGAATTCGGCATCCCGCTATACAGCGCCGATGATCCCGGACGCGGGATCGTCCATGTCATCGGACCCGAACTCGGACTCACCCAGCCGGGGATGACCATCGTCTGCGGTGACAGCCACACCGCCACGCACGGGGCCTTCGGTGCCCTGGCCTTCGGAATCGGCACCAGCGAGGTAGAACATGTCCTCGCCACCCAGACCCTGCTGCAGAACCGCCCGCAAACCATGGAGGTGCGAGTGGAAGGGACCCTGCAAAGGGGCGTTACCGCCAAGGACCTCATTCTGGCGCTGATCGCCCGCATCGGAGTGGGCGGTGGCACCGGCTGCGTCATCGAGTATACCGGCAGTGCCATCCGCGGCCTCGATATGGAGGGCCGGATGACGGTTTGCAACATGAGCATCGAGGCCGGAGCGCGCGCCGGAATGATCGCCGCGGATGACGTCACCTTTGCCTACCTGGAGGGCCGGCCTTTTGCCCCTGCAGGGGCAGCCTGGGAAAAATGCGTACGGGAATGGCGTCGGCTGGTCAGCGATCCTGGCGCCCGATTCGATGCGACCGTGACGCTCGACGCCGGAGCCCTCCAGCCGATGATTACCTTCGGCACCAACCCGGCCATGGGCATCGCCATCGACGGAGTCATCCCGGATCCTGCCGACCTGGCCGACCAAGAGAAGCGGCTGACTCTAGAAAAGGCTCTGCGCTATATGAAGTTAACCCCGGGCGAGGCGATCCGCGGACACAAGATCGACGTGGTCTTTATCGGATCCTGCACCAACGGGCGCATCAGCGACCTCCGTGCCGCCGCCAGTCTCCTCAAGGGCCGCAAGGTGGCGGAGGGGGTGCGCACCCTTGTGGTGCCCGGCTCACAGGCGGTCAAGCGCCAGGCCGAGGCAGAAGGGCTGGATCGCATTTTTCTCGCCGCCGGGGCCGAGTGGCGTGAACCGGGTTGCAGCATGTGCATCGCCATGAACGGCGATGAGCTCACCGCTGGACAATACGCGGTCAGCACCAGCAACCGCAATTTTGAAGGGCGCCAGGGCAAGGGGGGAAGGACCTTCCTCGCCAGCCCCCTGACCGCCGCCGCCAGCGCCGTTTGTGGCTGCATCACCGATGCGCGCGGACTGGCCTGATCCCGGCAGGCGAGAGCTCGAACTGCGGCGCAAGCCCGATATCGATGGGAGAACCCAATGGAAAAATTCAGCAGGCTGACCAGCCGCTGCGTCATCTTTCCGCTAGCGAATATCGACACCGACCAGATTATTCCGGCCCGTTTCCTCAAGGGAACGGACAAGAAGGGGTTGGGTGAGAACCTCTTTTATGACTGGCGCTATGACCAGCAGGGCCGACCGATCCCCGAGGTTCTGCTCAACCGGCCAGAGGGGAAAGACGCCAAAATCCTCATCACCGGCGACAATTTCGGCTGCGGCTCCAGCCGGGAACATGCATCCTGGGCGCTGGCGGACTATGGTTTCCGCGCTGTGATCAGCAGCAGCTTTGCTGATATCTTTCGCAGCAACGCCCTGAAAAACGGCATCCTCCCGGTGGTCCTTGCCCCCTTCGATCTCGACCGGATCATGGCCTCTCTCGCAACCCACGGGGACGCGGAGTTGACGATCGACCTGGAAGCGCAGATTGTGACGCTGCCGGACGGCGGCAGGATTGGATTTGATATCGATCCCTTCAGCAAACGCTGTCTTCTCGACGGCATCGACACCCTGGGGTATCTGCTGCAACGGGAGGGCGCGATCGCGGCCTTTGAGTCCAGCCATCCGCCGCGGGTGCAGACCCGCCCGGCTTGAACACCCCGTTCCATTCTTTCGAGGTCAGGCATGGCTAAACACGCACTTTTTCTTTTCCTCGGCACACTTTTGCTTACGGCGGTCTGCTTTGCAGTCCAGGCCCCGGATACCCTGTGGATCTCCCGGCTGGATTTGAGCGGCATCGAGCAGGGATGGGGAAATCCCCGCGCCGATATCTCTCTGGAGGGCAAGCCCCTCACCATCAACGGCCGCACCTGGAGCTGTGGTCTGGCAACCCATGCCGCCTCTTTGTTCCCGATCGATCTCAGGGGCGATGCCCTCCGCTTCCTGGCCGAAGTCGGGGTTGACGATGATGTCAAACAGGAGGCTCCTTCCAGTGTCGTCTTTGTGGTTCGCGGCGACAAGCGCGAGCTTTGGCGCAGTGCGGTTGCCAGGGCCTTTCAGCCCGCCCAGCGGGTTGACCTGAATTTGACCGGGATCCGACAGCTGGAGCTGGTGGTCGAGGATGGAGGTGATGGCATCAACTGGGATCATGCCGACTGGAACGATGCGCGGATTGTCTACCGCGGCCGCAAGCCGGCGGCGATTGTGCCGCCCAGGGTGGCGCCCTATCGGCTCACCCCTGCCCCCGGTGCAAAACCGCGCATCAACGGCCCCTCTCTTTATGGCGCCCGTCCCGGCCATCCCTTTCTTTACAGAGTTCCCGCCACCGGCAAGGCACCCCTGCGCTATGAGGCTGAGGGGCTGCCCGGTGGGCTGACGCTGGATCCGACGACCGGCATCATAACCGGTCGGGTGAATGCACGCGGGACGTACCCGGTCCTGCTGCGGGTCCTGAACGGCCGTGGCCGAGCCGAGCGGACCTTCACGATCGTGATCGGTGATCAGATCGCCCTCACACCGCCGCTGGGATGGAACAGCTGGAACTGCTTCGCCTGTGATGTCGATGACGCCAAGGTGCGCGCCGCCGCCGATGCGCTCGTGGAAAGCGGACTGGCCAGCCACGGTTGGAGCTACATCAATATCGACGACTGCTGGGCGGTCAAACCGGATGATCCCGATCCCCGGCTCTCCGGGCCGGTGCGCTATCCCGATGGCCGCATCCGCCCCAACGCCAAATTCCCCGACATGAAGGCACTCTGCGATTATGTCCATGCAAAGGGATTGAAGATCGGCATCTACACCTCCCCCGGATCGCTTACTTGTGCCGGCTATGCCGGCGCCTGGCAGTTCGAGCAGCTGGATGCGGAGCAGTTTGCCGAATGGGGTATCGATTACCTCAAATACGACTGGTGTTCCTACGGCGAGATCGCACCGAATCCCGATCTTGAGGCGCTGCAAAAACCCTACCGGGTGATGCGCGCTGCGCTCGATCGGGCGGAGCGTGATATCGTATTCAGCCTTTGTCAGTATGGCATGGGGGAGGTCTGGAAGTGGGGTTCGGAGGTCGGCGGCAACTGCTGGCGCACAACCGGCGATATCACCGACACCTGGGCGAGCATGTCCACCATCGGATTCGGTCAAGCGGGGCATGAGTCCTATGCGGGGCCAGGCCACTGGAATGATCCGGATATGCTGGTGGTCGGCTGGGTGGGCTGGGGGCCTCAACTCCATCCGAGCCGGCTCACTCCCGACGAGCAGTATACCCACATCACCCTTTGGTCGCTGCTGGCCTCGCCGCTGTTGATCGGCTGCGACCTGACCCGCCTCGATGCCTTTACGATGAACCTTCTCGGCAACGATGAGGTGCTGGCGGTCAATCAGGATGCGCGAGGCCTGCAGGCGCGGCGGGTGGCTCAACGGGATGGATGTGAGATTTGGGCGCGGCCGCTGGCCGACGGCAGCACGGCAGTAGGGCTCTTCAACCGCAACCTTGAAGCGCGGCGAATCACGGTCACTTGGTCTGAACTGGGTCTACAAGGGGAGCGGCGGGTACGCGATCTCTGGCGGCAGAAGGAGGCCGGCCGCTCCAAAACCGCCTGGGGGCACGAGGTCCCGGCCCATGGAGCGGTGCTGGCCAAGATTTACTAACAGGAATTTGCGGAAGAGCTCTAAAACCCGATCTCGATCTGATGGCGGAGAAGGCACTATGAAAAACCGGCTTTTAATCCTCTTTTCAGGCTTTTTGACACTATGCAGCTGCAGTACGCTCTATTTCGCCGGCATGGAAAAAATCGGCATCCAGAAACGCGAAATCATGGCCGACCGCGTCAAGGCGGCGCGTGACACTCAGAAGGAGGCCAAGGAGCAGTTTGTCAGCGCCCTTGAGCAGTTCAAGAGCGTCGTCGCCGTTCAGGGCGGGGATCTCGAAAAAAAGTACAACGAACTCAATGCCACGCTCAAAAAGAGCGAGGCCGAAGCCGACGCGGTGCACAGCCGGATCAAATCGGTCGAGGAGGTCTCCGACGCCCTCTTCGAGGAGTGGCGCGCCGAGATCGCGCAATACTCGAGCGACAAACTGCGCCAGGCCAGCCAGCGCAAGTATGATGCAGCCGAGGCCCGGTACCGGCTTTTGATCGGGGCGATGAAAAAGGCTGAGTCGCGGCTCGAGCCCGCCCTGATTCCGCTGCGGGATCAGGTGCTTTTCATGAAACACAATCTCAATGCCCGGGCCATAGCGGGATTGAGCGATGAGGTGGTCACTGTGGAGACCAGGGTTGATAGTCTGGTGGCGGACATCGAGGTTGCCGTCAAGGAGGCCGATGCCTTCATCGCCACATTGCAGGAAGAGGAGTAGAGATTAGCCAAACGGAGCGAGTGAAGTGAAAAAAGAGATAGCCCTTGTTGCCGTCATGACCCTCTGGATGTCCGCTGCAGGAGCACTGCGCGCGGCCCAGAATCAGCCGGCGTCGCCTTCCTGTCTATTGCGGGTCGACTATCACTACGGCGAGATCAACCCCTGGCTCTTCTACGAACGACCCATCGCAAAGGATATCGGCCTTTCGGTGGTCGTGCAGATGTCGACCCAGGGCTTCGCCCAGATTGATCTGGGAAGCGCCTTTCATCGGGGCAACTTGGCCCTGATCCCCGAATTCGGCTTTGAGTTCATCGAGACCGGAGCGAAGGGCGCCCGTCTGGGACACGTCGCACCCGAGTTCTTCGCCACCTATAATGACCCGGCATGGACTTTTGAAAGCCAAAACCTCTATTTCATCAAGGTAGCGGACGAGACTTATCCCACCTACTTTTACTACCGCGACTACCTCGGCCACCGTCTTTACCGGGATTCCTTCATCGGACCACAAGTGGAGGGTAATATCTACCGGCATGCAGCTCCGGATCATTACTTCGGTGGTCATCTCGACGTCAGCATCGGGGTCGGGCTGCTCGGCCTTTTCTACGGCCAGAACCGCGACGACCGCGGTCTTTTCCGCATGACCTTCATCCGGGGGTTGTAAGGTTCCGCTGCCGCCCGTCCGGGCGAAGCGGGTTCTATTCCAGCTGATAGCGGAAGGTGATGATCCCCTGAACCGGTTTCTGCGCGGCACCGGCCGGCAGCGGACTGAAGAGCCACTGCCGCAGGGCGGCCAGGGTGATCTTTTCCAGGGTGGGATCGCCCTTGCGCATCGGGATCAATCCGCTCAGGCGGCCGTCCGGCTGGACGGTAAACCTGAACCGGATCACCTCCTCCTGCTGCAGGCCCTCGGGATAGTCCGGGATGACCTGCTTGATGATCAGCCGCTGCGCCGCATCGCCCTCGATTGTAAATGGCTGGCCGGCGCCGGCTCCCTGACTGACCCCGCTCCCCTGTCCCGTTCCGGCGCTTCCCTGATTGGCGCTCCCCAAAGCGGAGCCCGCGCCGCCGGCGGGTACCGTGACGGCTGGCGGTGCGGCTGGGCCGCTGCCGGTCTCACCGCCGCTCCCGGCTAACCCGGCGGGCCGCTCCGCCGTGCGCCCGGGCGTGATCTTGCCATTTTCCTGGCTGCTGAGGAGGGGCTCCTCCTCTTCCAGCATCCGCCGCTTGGGCGGGACTACCGGTGAACTGCGCGGCGGCGCGGGCGTGGCACGCATCGCAGGCGGTTTTTCCTGTCGTGACGCGAGCGGGACCGCCTGCTCTTGCGGCCGGCGGACGGCGGGGCGGGTCACCGCGGCCGGCACCTGGGGTCGGCTTCGGGGCGCGGAAGAGAGGCCGGTCGGACTGGCCGCAGTGGTTGCGCCCCCCGGCGTACCAGCGATGAAAGCCACTTCGGCGAAACTCGCCGGCGTCACTTCAAAGCTCACCTGCACAAGAACGAACACTACCAGCAGCAGCAGGTGAAACAGAACCGA
Organism: bacterium; assembly: GCA_035419245.1. NCBI lineage: Bacteria > bacterium. The sequence continues at coordinate 321,305 of DAOLSP010000002.1, forward strand.
GGCGATGATCCCCCGCCGCAGCTCCGGCGGCATCTCTTGAATGAAAGCCATTCGATTACCTCACTTGCCGGGCTCGGTGGCGATGAGAAATTTTTCAGCCCCGGCCATCTTGGCGATATCAATCACCCGCACCGTCGCCTCGAGCGTCAAATCCTTGTCCGCGCGGATGATCACGGTTTTGTCCGACGCCATCTTGAGCTGCGCTCCCAGCTTGGCCCCTAATTCCTCGTGGCTGACAAGCTGACCATTGAGAAAAATCTGATCCGATTTGGTCATGGTCAGATAGATCCGGTTGGCCCGGTCAAAATCCCCGCTTGCAGCGCGTGGCAGCTGGACCTTGATGCCAGGGTGCACCATGAATGAGGAGGAGAGCAGGAAATAGATGAGCAGCAGCAGGACGATATCGGTCAGGCTGATCGCGGCATAACTGATGATACGCTTGCGTGAAGTCGTAAAGGTCATCTCGCCTCCCTCTCCTGGAGCATATCGAGGAATTCATTGGAACTTTCCTGCATCTCAAAGACATGGTGCTCGACGCGGCCCTGGATCCAGTTGTAGGCGATGAGAGCGGGGATGCCGACGATGAGGCCGGCCGCGGTGGTGATCAGGGCTTCCCAGATGCCGCCCGCGAGCACGCCGGCGTCGACGTTGCCGCCGCGCGTCTGGATCTGCATGAAGGCCTTGATCATCCCGGTGACCGTCCCGAGAAATCCGAACATCGGCGCCACACCGGCTACGGTTGCCAGAATGCCCATATACTTTTCCAAATGATAGATCTCGGCCTGTCCCGCACTCTGGATAGCCTCCTTGATCTCATCGCGCGGCCGGTCCTTTTTCAACAGGGCGGCCTTGGCCACACCGGCGATCGGACCCGGCGTCTCCTTGCACAGCAGGATGGCCTCATCGATGCGCTGATGTGCGAGCAGGTTGCGGATCTGCAGGGTGAATTTGCGGGAGTTGAGGCGGATCTTGCGCAGGGAGAGGTAACGCTCGATAACGATGATCGCCGCTATGAAGGAACAGATCGCGATCGGGATCATCATCGATCCGCCCAGGACAAACATATCCCACATCGACATGCTGGGGCCTCCGTTTCTGATGAAAGGTTCTTGCTTGGGGTTGCGTTAATAGATATATTTGATCTGAGCCATGATCCGGGTGCCGGGCTCGTTATAGCCCTCCCAGACGACGTATGGGCTGTTGAGCAGATTGTACAGATCGATCCCTGCAGAGAGGTGACGTCCGAAGGTCCGGCCCAGTCCTGCGCTGATCAGATTATATTTGGGCAGGCGTCCCTCCAGATCGAGGCCGCGGCGGCGCTCTCCGGCCATTTCAAGACGGCTGATGAGCTCGAGCTGCCAGGGCAGCGGCACAGTCACAGCAGCCCGGACCGTAAAGTCGGGCCGGTAGGGGATCCGGTCGTCATTGCCGAGGGAGACCGCATGCCGCAGATGGTCGCTGTTGATCTGCATCTCTCCCTGCAGCGTCATGCCGCTCTCAAACCGGATCTGCCCGCTCGCCTGAAACTCGGTCAGCGCGACATCTCTGGCTTGCTGCAGGCCAAAGAGTCCGGTCGCGCCGTCGCGTTCCCAGTAATGGAGGCGGTCGAAACGCCCGTGATAGGCGCCGAACTGAAAGAGCAGACGTCCGGCGGGCCGGAAGTCGGCGCGTGCTTGGAGCGAGAGCGGCGAATCGTCCGCCGCCAGCGGCATCGCATGGTCGATGTAGGGATTCTCGCGCAGCCGCTCGCTGTAGCTGCGATAGCGGAGTCCGGCCCACGCCATGAGCGAGAGGCCCCAGCGGTCGTTGGGAACCCAGGCCAGCCGCAGGGAGGGGGCGAACCGGCTGCCGGAGCAGCGTTCGTACCCGACGGCGGCGGTCAGCTGCAAGGGGGCCAGCAGCGAGGTCTGCACCTCGGCGCGGATCCGGCCAAAGCCGGCCGCTCCATCGAGCGAGTCGGCGCCGGGGGAGAGGGATTCGCGCTGATAGGCGGCCGAGGCGCGCAGGGTCAGATTTTCCAGCTGCCGCTGGTAGTCGCCGTGCATGCTGATGGTAAAATCGCCGGTGTGCCGCCATTCCCGGCCGCTGGTATCGCTGCTGACGCCCGCTCCGGCCAGACGCAGACCTGCGCGGGCGGAGGAGGCCTGATCGAGGGCGAACTCCGCCTCGCCCTGGAGGCTGGTGAACCGGGCGCTGCGCGTGGGTTGGGGGAGCGCTGCGCCATGGAGGCCGCGCGTCAGCCAGTCCGCCGCCGCTTCGGCACGGCCATGAAGCGCAGGCCGCAGGGGGGTGGTTGCCGACGCCGTCAGGCCGCCATCGCGATGCTGGCTGTTGTGAAAAGCACCGTTGCTGCGGTCGAACCAGCCTGTGAGACGGGTGGAGCCCCAGGGGTACTTGCCGGAATAGCCGCCGTTGGCTGTCAGAGTGGAATAGGAGCCGGTCCCGGCCCCGGCCCAATACATCCGCTCCCGAGCTGCCGCGGCAGCGTTGACCAGCGGCCGGTTGTTGTCCCGACGCTCGAAAATGGAGAGGGAGAGATACACCGGCCGGATCAGACGCGGCAGGTCATCGCCCGAGCGCTGCTTGCTCTCGACCTGACGTACGCTGCGGTCGCGGCCGAGGATCAGAACCTCGGGCAGTTCGATTCGGCTGCTGTCCGCTTCGATCTTGGCCGGGGTGCGCCGGGCTGCGAGGGTATCCGATGGAAGGGTGATGCGCGTCGGCGGCAAGGGGCGTTCCTGCGCTACAGCGGAGGTGATGCCCGTCAGCAGCAGGAGAAGGGGTACGGTTCGCATCATCGCCGCCTCACTTTCCTGCAAGCGCATCAAGACGCACGCGCGATTTGGAGACGTAATCGGTCCGGCCGGGAAAGTCATTGATCAGCGACTGGTAGAGCCGGCGCGCATCCGCAAGCCGTCCGAGCGCCTCGTTGCACCGGGCGGCCTGGTAGAGGCCGGCTGCCACCCACTCCTCTTCCTCCGGATAGAGATATTTGATCTTGACGAACGCCAGGCTCGCCCTGGACCACTCCTTTTGCTCCTGCAGGATCGAGGCCAGGAGGAACTGGGCCTCGGCGCTGATGGCGGGGGAACCTTCTCCCAGCAGCTGCTCGAGCAGGGTCTGGGCCTCTTCGTACTGCTTCTTGCCGATCAGGACCCGCGCCTGTCCGAGTCGGGCAAGCGCCCGGTCGGCGGCACTCTTGCCCTCGCTCTCCAACGCCTTGAAGCGCTCTATCGCCTGATCCGGCTGGTCGGCATCGATATCCAGTACACCCCGGGCGTAAGCCGCGGCGGAACTCAGCTTATGGTTGGGATATTCAGAACTCAACCGGGCATACCATACTGCCGCCTCCTTTTTGTCGCCTCGCTCGGCAAGCATCTGGGCGCCGGTGAAAAGAGCCTGCGGCGCCGCGGCTGCTCCCGGGAACCTGGTCCACTGCTGACGGAATGAGGCGATAGCCTGGTCGGGTTGCCCCTGGGCCTGCTGACACCGCGCGATCCCATACCAGGCGGATTGTCCCGCAGCCGTGGCGCTGTAACCGGAGAGGAGCTTCTCATACTGCGCGATGGCCTCGGGATATTGACCGTTGTCGCGAAAGTATTCAGCCTGGCGCTCCACCACCCTGGCTGCGATTTCGCGGTCCGGCAGGCGTTCGACATAGCCGGCTACGACCTGGTCCGCTTGAGCGGTCTCCCCCTTCTGCATCATGGACCACTTTAATCCGGTCAGGGCGTCGGCCACCAGCTCACTCCCGGGATAGGTATCGACCACCTTTTTATACTGGGCGATGGCTTTGTCGTATTCGCCGAGGTTGTAATAACAGTCGGCAATCGCATAGGTGGCATCGTCGAGCAGGACAGAGGACGGATAGGATCGGATCAGTTGGCTGAACAGGGTGATGGCCTCCTCGAACTCATTGGCGCGGAAGCAGGCCCGGCCGCCCAGATAGAGCGCCTCCGGAGCGAAGGAGGATTCGGGCCAGCTCTTGACGACCTCCTGGAGGTACGCACGCGCCTTGCTGAAATCGCCGCTGCGATACCAGGCCAGTCCCGTCTGATACCGGGCTTCGGCGCGGATCTTGCCGTCTCTGCTGCCTTCATAGGCGACCTGATAGGCCCGGATGGCTTCGAGAAATTTCCTGGCATTCATCCAGGCATCGCCTTGCCGCAAGCGGGCATCGTTTTGCAGAGCTTCGGAGGTGGATTTTTCAGCAGCGGTGGCGAACGCCGCGGCGGCATTCTGGAACTGACCTGACTTGAGGGCGGAGTAGCCAAGCCCGTAATAGGCCTCAGGGGCGCGTGGGGAGCCGGGTGTCTCCCGCAAAAAGAGCTGATAGGCGCTCAGGGCATCGGCATAACGGCCGAGTTTGAAAAGGGTTTCGCCGTGCCAGAAGCGGGCATCGGCCGCCACCGCGCTCCGGGTGTACACGCGCAGGATGTCTTCGAAATCCTTCAGGGCGAGGTCGTATTCTCCCGCCTGAAATCGCGAGAGCCCGAGCTTGAAGATGGCCTGGGCCTTGACCTCCGGATTGTCATACCCGCCGGCGGCCTGGCGGAAAATCCGATTGGCGGCTTCGACGTTGCCTTCGCCGAGAAAACACTCGCCGACCATCACGGCCGCATCACCGGCGACGCCGGCCTTGGGAAAGCGTTCCACGATCTGGCTGAAGAGCGCCCGGGCCCGCGTGAACTCTTTCGCCTGAAACAGGAGGCCGGCTTGCTCGAAAAGCGCGTTGGGGGCATCGGCGCTGCGCGGATATTCGGTGATCAGCCGCTTGTAGCGCTCGAGCGCCTCCTCGCTGCGGCCGCTGCGCTGCAGGGCGTGACCACTCTGGAAGAGCGCCGCCGCCTTGAGATCGGCGTCCGTGCTGGTGGCCAGCAGCTTGTCCCATGCCGTCAGCGCCTCCGCCGTTTTGTTGAGATGGAGATGGGCCAGGCCCAGACTGTAGAGGGCATCATCCGAATACCGGTTCCCGGGCATCTCGGAGATCAGGGCGAAGGCTTTGGCTGCTTTCTCATGCTCCCCTTTGCGGGCGAAGGATTCGCCAATGAAGTATTGCGCCTCGCCACGCCAACGGCTTTCCGGCCAGGCGACGATCGCCGCGGAGAGCTCCTGGATCGCCAGGTCATACTCCTGGTGGCCATATCGCGCCATGCCCTGGCGATAGGTCGCTTGTTCAGACAAGGGACTGCGCGGATATTCCTTCAGTAGCCGCTCATATGCGGCGAGTGCCGCTGCCCATTGATTCTGTTGTTCCTGGATGTCCGCCATGGCGAAGAGGGCATAATCGGCGACCTTGCTGCCGGGATATTCGGCGACGAGCTCGCCGAAATGGCGGAGCGCCTCCTCCTTGCTGCCGCCGCGCAGCAGGGCTTCGCTGTACCAGTACCGTGCATCGGGCACCAGCGGGCTGGAGGGATAGTCTCGCGGAAACTGAAGCAAGGCGATTTTGGCCTCCGCAAGTTTGCCGCTGTAAACCAGCGACTGGCCGATACGAAAGGCGGCCTGGTCGCGCAGGGTCAGGGCGGCATGGCGCTGCAGCAAGGCGCGGTAGGCCGTGATCGCCTGATCGAACAGGTTTTGCTGGAAAAAGCTCTCACCGAGGAGGAACCAGGCCTCTTCGGCCAGCGGCGAGGAGGGATATTTCTGGACAAAGGCGTTGAACTGATCAGCGGCAAGCTCGTAGAGCTGGTCCTGATAGACCTGCCGGGCCAGGGCGAAAGTGCGCTCGGTTTCGGGATCCTGGAGCTGGGCATTGGTAATCCGGGCGGTAAAAAGGGCCAGGATCAGGAACAGAACCGGATGGGCCTTGATAGGATGCATCATATCGACACGTTCTCTGAGTGGACAGGCGGTTTATTGTATAACTCGCATTGGAGCAACAAGTTCCTCATAGCCGGTAAATATAATAATTTTAGCAATTTTATGCCAAAAAAGCAAGCTCTATATAGCCTTTTTGTGATTCGAGTCAGGGCGTAGTCCGCCTCCCAAAACCCACAAGCCCCCGCCTACCGGCTCCCCCGGCGCCCAGCCGTCCACTTCAGAAAATCCCCTTGAAATTGCCGGAAATGTTCTTATTTTTAGTTTCAACATCTACAACAAAGGAGAACCCCATGCGCCTTTTTCTCTATGCCCTCTGTACCCTGCTCATCATCCAACTCAGCGCCGCCTGCGCCTTTGCCGCGGGCTTTATCGCCGTCGATCAGGCTGGTTTTCTGCCCGGTGATGTCAAGGTGGCCTACATCACCCAGCAGGCGGACAGTTTTTATGTCATCAAAAAGGGCACCCAGACGGTGATGCTCGCCGGGCGGGTAGAACTGCGCAAGCTCAAGGATCCCGCAACGGGCATGGATATTTATACCGCCGATTTCAGTGCCCTGAATCAGCCCGGCAGTTATCAGATCAGGGTGCCCGGTGTGGGGACTTCATATCCCTTCAGGGTGGGGGAGAGGGTCCATGAGGAGCTCTATACCAAGTCCCTCCGAGCCTTCTATTTCCAGCGCTGCGGCATGGAACTCAAGGTCGCCATCGCGCTGCAGTACAACCATCCCGCTTGTCACCTTCAGGATGGCTATTACCATGCCAGCACCGGCCAGAGCGGCCAGGCGCCTAGCACGGGGGGATGGCATGATGCGGGTGATTATGGCAAGTATATCGTCAACGGCGGGATCAGCGCCGGTACTCTGCTGATGGCCTTCGAGACCTTTCCAGTGAGCTGCGCTGCCGACACCTTGAAAATCCCCGAGAGCGGCAATGGTGTGCCCGATCTCCTCGACGAAGTGCGCTATGAACTGGCCTGGTTCCTCACCATGCAGGAGCCCGACGGCGGAGTACATCATAAATTAACCCGGGTTGACTTTGAGGCGATCATCATGCCGCAGAAGGACACCGCCAAGCGCTATTTCATGCCGGTCTCGAGTGCCGCGACCGCTAATTTCGCGGCCGTAATGGCTATGGCGGGCCGCATCTATCGCCCCTTCGATGCCGCGTTTGCAGACACCTGCCTGGTCCGGGCCGAGAAAGCCTGGCACTGGCTTGAGAGCCATCCCGATATTGTTCCGGTCGGTGGCTTTAAAAATCCCTCCGGCGTTTCCACCGGCGAGTACGGTGACGGCGACGACCGCGATGAGCGCCTTTGGGCTGCAGCCGAGCTCTGGCGTACCAGCCGCAAGGTCGCCTGCCACCGCTGGTATCTCGATCATTATGCGGGACTGAATCTATTCACCGCTGAGATGGGATGGGGCTCTCTGGCGCCGCTGGCGCATCTCAGCTACCTGGCTGACACCAGCGCGCTCGCGGATCAGCAGGTGCAGGGCAAACTGCGCGACGCTCTCAACAGGTATGCCGACGGCATGCTGCAGCAGGAAGCCGGCAGCGGCTTCCGCTACCTCCTCAAGCCCGGTGAATTCAACTGGGGCTCCAATTCGCGTGCGCTCAACCGCGCCATACTGCTGGCCCTGGCGGCTGAATTCGGCGGCCGGTCAAGATTTCGCGCGGCGGTTCTCGATCAGCTCCATTACATGCTCGGTGCCAATCCCCATAATGTCTCCTATATCACCGGAATCGGCACCGCCAGTATGAAAAATCCGCATCACCGGCCCTCCTGGTCCGACAATGTCCCCGCCCCTGTTCCCGGCCTCCTCGCGGGCGGCGCCAATCAATATCTGCAGGACGACGCCCTCAAGGCGACCTTCACCTCTTCCACACCGCCGGCGCTCTGCTGGATCGATGACGCCAACAGCTACGCCTCCAACGAGATCTGCATCAACTGGAACGCCCCGCTGGTCTTCCTGGCCGCATGGGCCTCTGCCGAATCCGGCGCCAGCGGAGTCGGCGCCCGGCCGGTACCTCCTGTCCGCAGCTTCCATCTCGGACAGAACTATCCCAACCCCTTCAACAGCACCACGGTGATCCCCTTCCGCCTTGAAGAGGAGGGCGAGGTAACCCTTCAGGTTTACAACATCTGCGGCGAGCTGGTCGACGAACAAGCGCTCGGCCATCTCGCCTCGGGCGAGCAGCGCCATCCCTGGCATGCGCGCGGCCCCAGCGGCCTCTACTATTACCGCATCAAAATCCGTTCCGCCGGAACGCTTCTCACCCTGGCCGGAAAAATGGCGGTGGTGCGATGAGGGGGGCCCCGGGTCTGCGGCGTGCTGTTGCTCCTGCTGCTGGCTGGCGCCGCCTCTTCGAGTGAGGCCGCAAGTCCGGCCGCGGGATCGTTTGCGCTTAAAAAAGTTGTGACGGGGATCAATATTTATGCAATTTCCGGATTTTATCCGTATATTATTTAAATGACACATCGGAATACCTTCAAGGATAACGATCATGAGAGGAGTTCGTCTTTTATTCTGGACCGCCACAGCGGTGCTGTTCATGGCCCTGCGGAGCCTGGCCCAACCCGCTATCGCGGTCCGCGTCGAAAACCTGATGGACCAGATGACGCTGGAGGAAAAGGTCGGGCAGATGACCCAGTTCACCCTCGAAACCGTCTGTGTGATGGACCAAAATGGCATCCGAGAACCTTTGACACTGGACCAGAAAAAGCTGCGCGAGGTCATTCTGGATCATGGTGTTGGGGCGTTATTCAATGTCGGCACCCATGCTCATACAGTCGAACGCTGGAACGAGATCATCAGTGAAATCCAGAATATCGCACGTGAAGGCCGGCTCAAGATCCCGGTCCTTTACGGGATCGATGCCATTCATGGCGCCACCTATACCCGGGGCGCTACGCTTTTCCCCCAATCGATCGCGATGGCCGCGACCTGGAATCCGGAGCTGGTGCGCAAGAGCAGCGAGATCACGGCAGTCGAGGTTCGCGCTTCGGGGATCCCCTGGAATTTCAATCCCGTCCTCGATTCCGGCCGGCAACCGCTTTGGCCGCGTCTGTGGGAAACCTTCGGCGAAGATGCCTACCTGACTTCAGCTCTGGGCTCGGCGTATATCCTCGGCCAGGAGGGAGAGCCCAACAATATCGCCGCGCCGAATAAGGTGGCGGCCTGCATGAAACATTTCATCGGCTACGGTGCGCCCCTCTCGGGTAAGGATCGCACCCCCGCCTGGATTCCCGATCACTATCTGCGTCAATACATCCTCCCGCCGTACAAGGCGGCCATCGCCGCCGGAGTCCACACCGTGATGATCAACTCCGCCGACGTCAACGGCGTGCCGGTTCATGTCAGCCATTACCTTCTCACCGATCTGCTGCGCGGCGAGCTGGGATTCACAGGCGTGATCGATAGCGACTATGGCGATATCAGCAAACTCTACCAGACTCATCATGTCGCCGCCGACAACAAGGAGGCGGTGCAGATGGCCGTGATGGCGGGCATCGATATGTGCATGGTTCCAGGTGATTACAGCTTCACCCGGGATTTGATCGAGCTGGTGAAGGAGGGCAAGGTGCCGATGAGCCGGATCGACGAGGCTTGCGGCCGCATCCTCACGCTTAAATATCAGCTCGGGCTTTTCGACAATCCCTATCCCAACAAATCGCTCAGGGCGCATTTTGCGACGCCGGAAGCCGCGGTGGTCAATTTGCAGGCTGCTCAGGAGGCCATGACCCTGCTCAAGAACGATGGCGATTTGCTGCCGCTGCGGAAATCAGCCCGGGTGCTGGTGACCGGGCCTTCCGCCAACCGCCTCTCGGTTCTCAATGGCGGCTGGACCTATACCTGGCAGGGTGACCGTGAGGATCTGCTCCCCAAGGACAAGCTCTCCATTCTCAAGGCGATCGTCGCCAAGATCGGAGCCAACAACGTCAATTTTCTGCCGGGTAGCGCTTATGCGACCGCTGTGGACATCCCGGCCGCGGTTAAAGCGGCGAAAAAGGCAGATGTGGTTATCGCCTGCCTCGGTGAGGAGGCTTACTGTGAAACGCCGGGCAATATCGTCGACCTCACCCTGCCGGATGCCCAGCTGGATCTGGTCAATGCGCTGGTGAAGACTGGCAAGCCGGTCGTGCTGGTGCTGGCCGAAGGGCGGCCGCGCATCATCCGCCCGGTCGTGGAGGGTGTGAAGGCCATCCTGCTCGCCTGGCTGCCCGGCATGGAGGGAGGGCGCGCAGTCGCGGATGTGCTCTTCGGCGATGCCAATCCCAGCGGCAAGCTGCCGGTCACCTATCCCCGCTATCCCAACGATTTGGTGCTTTATGACCATCTCTGGACGGAGAACACCGGCGGCACCAATACCTACAATCCCCAATGGCCCTTCGGGTATGGACTGAGCTATACCACTTTTGCGTACAGCAACCTGGCCCTTGACAAAACAAGCCTGGGCAAGGGCGAGGTGGTCACCGTCAGCGTCAGCGTGACCAACACCGGCAAGATCGCCGGCAAGGAGACCGTCCAGCTCTACCTCAGCGATCTGGTGGCTTCGCTGGCGCCGCCCAACAAGCGTCTGAAAGGATTCCGCAAGATCGAACTGGCGCCCGGCGAGAGCAAGACGATCACCTTCACCCTGAGCGCGGACGAGATGAGTTTCATCGGCCTTGACGGCAAACCCGTGCTGGAACCGGGGGATTTCAAGGTTACCATCGCCGGACTGTCACAAACTTTCTCACTCCATTGAAAGAGCGGCAGCAGGGCCGCCGCCTTGGGAACCTTTTTAAAACCCCGTTTGCAGGCGGGCAGGGTGTGACATGACTTCTGCCCGCTTTTTTTCTGTCGGCCCCAGCAAAACGCTGCAGCCGCGCCAGCGATGATTTTTTTCTTTACAAATATAAAAAAATATATTAATTTACTTCCTTGAAGCCCGGCGGCGGGAAGGGCTTCCATTCCAGTACTCCTGTGCCCAGAATAGTGTGGTGATTTTGAGGAGAACGCATGGGTCCATTGCGCTACGCCGTGGTGCTCTTTCTGATGTTGACATCCAGCGTTTTTGCCGCAAGCTATTGGGGAGCGGAGTACCGCACCCTCGAGGGATTTGTCTATGGCCGATTCGAAGCCTCTTTCAAACCACCCCGGGGCAATGGTGTCCTCGCCTCCTTTTTCACCTACCATGATATCACCGATTCCACCGCCTGGAACGAGATCGATTATGAAATCCTCGGACGTTACACCGACGACATCCAGGTGACGACGATTGGCCCGGGACAAAAATGGCGCAACAGCCATCATGCTGTTGATTTCGTCCCCCAGGATGGCTTTCATACCTATGCTTTCGAATGGACCCCCGATTACATCGCCTGGTTCATCGATGACCGCGAAATTTACCGCCAAGACCAGTTCCATATCCCGCAGTTCGTCTTCCCGCAAAAGATCATGATGAACCTGTGGAGTTCCGAATCGGCTGGCTGGGTCGGCTCCTGGGATGACCGGATTTTGCCCCTCTTCGCGTATTACGACTGGGTCAGCTACGCAAGCTATACCCCGGGCACCGGCAACACCGGCACCGGCAACAATTTCACTCGGCTATGGAATGACGATTTCGAGCGCTGGGATTCGACGCGATGGACGATGGGCACACATTCTTTCAATGGCAACCGGGTAACCTTTCGGAAGGAAAATGTGGTGTTCCGCGATGGCTGCATGGTCCTGTGCATGACCAAAGGCACCGACCTCGGTTTTACCGATAAAACGCCTCCTAGTGTGCTTTGGGCCCGCGCCGATCAGGATACCGTCACGGTCCGCTTCTCCGAGGCCATCGATCCGGCCACCGCTACCAAAGCCAACTTCGCCATCTCCGGAATTACCATCCTCAACGCCGCTTTGCAGTCCGATCAGCAAACCGTAAAACTAGCGGTCTCTGAGCTCGATACCAGCAAGCGCAACAATGTGGTGGTGATGAACATCAAGGACACGTTCTCTCCACCCAACAAACTCAGCGCCCAGCTGCAGCAAATCCTCATTCGTAAACCACTGGCGCTGCCGGTAAAAATCAATGTCGGTGGCAAAGCCTGGCGCGACTATCTGCCCGATCAGGAGTGGGGCCCGGAGGTAGATTACGGCTACCAGGACGGGGCGCCGCGCGACCGCAGCAAACCCGTTGTCGGAGTTGATGTGCTCAACACCGAAGAGGACACCCTTTATCATTCCGAAATGCATGAGTTGGTCGCGTACAAGGTGCGGCTGCCGCGTGGATCCTACAGGGTGACCCTTAAAATGGCGGAGATGAGTTTTACGGAGCCGGGAAACCGCGTCTATAACATCTACGTCGAAGGCCGCCAAGTGGCGGACCACCTCGATCTCGTGGCCCATCCCGGGCCGAAAACGGCCCTCGAACTGACCGCCGATCCGGTAGCGGCGAACGACGGCATCCTCGACATCCGTTTCGAATATCTCTGGGGATATGAACTCAGCGGCTGGGGTTCGTTGCTCAACGGATTGGAGATCGAGCCGGCTGTTTCGGGTGTGCAGAGCGGCGCCGTACGCCGGCCGGAATCTCCTGCCCTGGTGCACAACTATCCCAATCCCTTCAATACCGCCACGACGATCACCTACGAGATCCCCCGTGAAGGCCGGGCGCGGCTGCGCGTCTATGACCAGCTCGGCCGGGAGGTCGCCGAATTGGCGGATGGACCGGTGAGTGCCGGGCGCCATTCCCTCACCTGGTCGCCGGAACTGCCAAGCGGCCTTTATCTCGTGGATCTTGAACACAGCAGCGGTGCCTGTTCGGAACGCGTTCTCCACAAGATTGTCCTTTTACGGTGAATCTTCAGGGATCCAATCAACCCCGTCGCCATCATGCTGAAAGGAGGTGGGCAAGCAGGCTACATGAAGGGCTTTTAACACGCACGCAGGATCCCTGTCTTCATCCGGTCTCCCTGCGCGGCGGCATGTACCTTTAACCTGTTTTATCAATCCCAAATGGAGGAAGAAGCAATGAAGAAAGTGCTATTGGTCATGGTCTTCGCCCTGCTGCCGGTCCTGGCATTCGGGCAGATGATCTTCAATTTTGATTCCGCACCGGCGGATACCAATTTCTGGAACTGGAAAAGCAACCACGGCGGCCAGCACTATGAGGTCAATACCAACGCCTCGATCGAGCACGGCTGGGTTAAATTCTCCTATGTGACGGATCCCAAGCAGGAAGGGGCCGGCTCGATGCTGTACGAATACAGCGCCCACAACAAGGAAAGCTGGGGCGGCTACTCCAAGATTGAGCATTTCAACCCGGATACCAACGCCGTCTGGGATTGGACCAAATATGATTCGATCGGCTTCTGGTACAACATCAAGACCAAGCAGTCCCTCCCCGGCCGCGCCCATCTGCGCTTCGAGCTCTATGAAGTCAGCGACGCCGCTAATGGCAATGCCACCTATAGCGCCAGCCAGACTGAATTCTACTACAGCTTTGAATACATCCTCGATAATGACCCGGGTTGGACCTGGTTCAAGCTGCCGCTGCTAGATGGCCGCAATGAGGATCTGATGGACGAATGGAATGGCGGAGCCTTCAACCGTACCGGTTGGGCCGGCATCTCCGGAAACGATAAACTCAATACCAACAAAATCAAGGGCTTTGGCTTTGAGATCTCGATCAGCGGCGCCGGCGAAGGCGATTTTTCCACCGGCGCGTTCTATCTCGATGATTTGAGCCTGATTCACCTGGCGAAGAAGCCGATTGTCTTCTTCAACGGTCGTGAAGCCGCCGGTTTCATGGCGGGGCCCTGGACCTGGGGACAGTCCAGCTGCATCTATGACGAGGGCGCTGGCGTGGTTGCCAAGACCAACGCCATAAAATGGACCCAGGGCAACGAATGGAATAACGGCTGGTCCGGCATGGGCTGGAATCTCTCGCCGGCGGTTGACATGTCCACCATCTGGGATTCCGATTCTCTCTCCTTCTATTGCAAGACCGATGAAGGTGTTGGCCCGATCCGCTTCCAGTTCGAAGACGGCACCGCCAAGGTCGGCTCGGTCTTCACCCCGATCTCCGATGGCCAGTGGCACCGTTATGCCCTGAAACTGAGCGAATTTGTCCCCGAGGACGGGACCTCCGGTTTCAAGACTGAAGCGGTCTCCGTACTTGGCATTATGGCGGAAGGCTCGGCCATCGCCGGCAAGCAGGTCTGGTTCTCCAATGTCTGGACCGGCACTCCGGTGATCGACGTGGTCGCTCCGAACGCCCCGGCAGGCGTTTCCGCCGTGCCGCAGGATGGTTACAACCTGGTAATCTGGGAGGATGTCCCCGGTGAGGAGGGCGAGGTTTACAACGTCTATGCCAGCACCAAGCCCATCACCGATGTCACCGCCCCCGGCGTCTTTTTGATCGCCGCCAAGGTAGCGGAAGGCACCCAGACTTTCGCCCACTACATTTATACCCCCCTGGTCGACAAGACCAAGGACTATTATTACGCCGTGATCTGCAAGGACGCCTCAAGCAACGAGAGCCCGGCTGGCCTCAGCGGCGCCATTTCCAACGTCGCTAAGGGCATCGCTACAATTTCGCTGAACCCCCCGGCCAATTTCGTCGCTGACGGTGACATGAGCGAGTGGATCGCCTCGGGGATCAAGCCTTTTACCCTGAAACCGTCGACTTCGAACATCGCTTATGGTGATTTCTCGAGCGATGACGACCTGACCGTGAACGCCTATATAGCTATCGACGATAATGCCCTCTACCTGGGCATGGATGTCGTGGATGATGTCTATATGTATGCGGACGGCGGCAACTGGTACGAGGATGATGCGATCGAGCTCTACATCGGCCTCTACAACCAGACAGCGGTTCACACGGTCTTCAAACGCGGCGCCGAGCCCGATTACAGCTTTTATTTCATCACCTCCGGTCTAATGTGGGGCAACGGCAGCGGCGGCGATTTCGCCCTCTATCCGAATTCGACCCCGACCAACTATGCCTTTGTTCCCTTTGGCGCAGCGGATTATGCCTGCGAAGTCAAGATCCCGCTCGATTCGCTGGTGACCCACGGCGGCGTCAACGACACCCGCTTCCACCCGGTCAACGGGATGCGCATCCCGATCGAGATCATGTTCCATGATTCGGATGTGGCCAATGCCCGCGCCGGCGTCCTCTCCTTCTCCACCAACAACAGGGACAACGCCTGGACCAGCCCGCAGTATTGGGCTTTCACCTGGATCGGCGACCAGGAAGAGATGGTGGGCGTGGAAACCAAGGATGTGACTACGGTCGAGAGTTACACCCTCTCACAGAATTATCCCAATCCCTTCAACCCGACCACCACGATCAGCTACACCCTGCCCAAAGCGGAAAAGGTGACGATCGAGGTTTTCAACATGATCGGCCAAAAGGTGGCTACACTGGTCAATGCCAATCAGACCGCCGGTATTCACACCGTCGATTTCGATGGCGCCAACCTGACCTCGGGCGTCTATTTCTATCGCCTGCAGGCTGGAACCTTCAGCTCCATGCGCAAGATGGTGCTGATGAAGTAAGCAGGTTCAGGGCCGCCGTGGATCGACCGATCCGCGGCGGCCTCTTTTTTGCCATCGAGTCTGACCAGTGCGGCTTGGGCTTCCACGTCCGGAACGCTGTGCGCGCTCCCTTTGCACCCGGTGGAGGGAGGGCGCAAAGTGTTTCGAGACAAGATGGAAATCTGCCGGCACGTTCAAGCCCCGATGTCCGCTTGAAATGCTGTGAGCAGTACCAACGTAAACAGCAGTACAACAAAAGGAAAGAGGCATGCGAAAGATGAAACGGAACCTCGGTTGGCTCCTGCTTTTACTTGTGGTGCCCGGACTCCTCCTGGCACAAACCACAGGCAAGATTTCCGGCAAGGTCATGGACGCCAAGACTGGCCAGCCCCTGCCGGGCGCAAACATCATCGTCGAAGGGACCAGCTCCGGTGCCGTCGCTGATCTCAACGGTGATTTCTTCATCCTCAACGTGGCGCCGGGTACCTATACCCTGCGCGCCCAGATGATGGGATACGAAACCGTGCGTATGCAAAATGTCCTCGTCTCGGTCAACCGCACCACTGAGAGCAAAATCCGCATGAAGGAGACGGTGCTCGAGGGAGAGGTCGTGGTCGTCCAGGCCGAGAAGGTCGCCATGAAAAAAGACCAGACCAGCACGGTGCGTAACGTGTCGTCGCAGCAGATCGCTGCCCTCCCGGTCGAAAACATGGGGGCGGTGGTCTCGATGCAGGCCGGCGTCGTCAACGGCCATTTCCGCGGCGGCCGCAGCAACGAAGTCACCTACCTGGTGGACGGCATGCAAGTCACGGAGGCTTTTGGCGGCAGCGGCCGTAACGTGGAGTTGGAGACCGAAGCAATTCAGGACCTCGAGGTCATCACCGGGACCTTCAATGCCGAATACGGACGAGCCATGAGCGGCATCGTCAATGCCGTCACCAAGTCGGGCGGCCAGCACTACAGCGGCTCGATTGCCGAGGACCTCGGTAACTACTATACCAACCACAAGAGTATTTTTATCGGCCTCAAGGATGAGGATGTCCTGCGCAATCAGGACTTTAAATTCCAGCTCAGCGGCCCGGTCCTGCCGGGATGGAAATCCGGCCCGACCTTCTTCGTCAACGGCCGCTACCAGGACAACAAAAACCACCTCAACGGCGTGCGCCGTTTCAATCCCTGGGACCTGAGCAACTTCATACCAATCGATCCGATGATGTGGTATTCCGAACACACCGGCGACAGCTCCTATGTGCCGATGAACAAGAGCCTCAACAAATCGCTCATGGGCAAACTCGCCTTCGACATGATCAAGAACATCCGCATGTCGCTGCTGTATACCCGCAACGACGACGAATGGCACGGCTATTCGCATATCTGGAAATATAATCCCGATGGCCGCGCCACCTCATACCGCACCTCGGACCTTTTCTCGTTCGAATTCAACCACATGATCAGCAAAAAGTTTTTCTATGAGGTCAAACTCTCCTATCTCGATAACTTTAACGGCTACTATCTCTATCGCAATCCCACCGATTCACGCTACCTCCACGATAAATATCTGACCAGCGACGGCCCCGGTTTCTATACCGGCGGCCAGGACAAGAGCCACTCCCTGCGCTGGCTCAAGGATACCAACGCCAAACTGGATGTGACCTGGCAGGCCACCAAGAACCACAGCCTCAAGAGCGGCATCCTCTACACCCTGCACGACCTCGATCAGCAGTCCCGCACGATCCGCAACAAATACTATGGCACCGACCTGGAAAATGAACTGTACGAGCCGGTCGTTTACTCCGATTCCTCGGTCTATTCCGACATCTACAAGGTCAAGCCGAAAGAACTTTCTGCTTACATCCAGGACAAGATCGAGTACGACGAGATGGTGATCAATTTTGGCTTGCGCTATGACTATTTCGATCCGAATACGGTCTATCCCTCGGACTTACGCAATCCGGCCAACCAGCTGGTCTTCGCCGACAGCTTGAACCGCAAGACCACCTATCCCAAGGCGGATGCCAAAGTGCAGATCAGCCCGCGCCTCGGCCTTTCCTACCAGCTCAGCAATGCCGCGCTGCTCCATTTCAGCTATGGTCACTTTTTCCAGATGCCGCCCCTTTATGCCCTCTATGATAACCACTCGCTGCAGGTTTCGCCGACCGATTACTCGACGACCATGGGCAATCCCCAGATCAAGGCGCAGCGCACCGTCCAATACGAGATCGGCCTCTGGCAGGAGCTGATCAAGGGGATGGGGCTGGAAGTGGCTCTCTTTTACCGCGACATCTACGATCTTCTCAGCGCCAAGGTGATCACCACATACGATCAGATCGAATACGGCCTCTACAGCAACAAGGATTATGGCAATGCCAAGGGTCTGGAGGTCAAGTACGATTTCGTCTCGGGCAGTTTTTCGGCCTACGCTAACTATACTCTGCAGTACTCCCGCGGCAATGCCGACAACCCGACGACCACCTTCACCCGCGCCGGAAGCAGCATGGATCCGATCAGCCGACTGATCCCGATGAGCTGGGACCAGCGCCATACCCTGAATGTGACCCTCGGCTACAATACGATGAAATACGGCACGACGATGACCGCCTATTATAACTCGGGCGCCACTTATACCTGGTCACCGCTGGACGAGAGCCAGCTGGCCAAGGTCAACCTCTATCCCAACAACGCCAAGATGCCCAGCACCTACAGTGTGGACATGAGCGCCTATTACGATATCAAGCTCATCAAGCAGCTCAAGACGCGGATCACCATGAATATCTATAATCTCTTTGACACGCTCAACGAATGGGGCGTCAACGGCAACACCGGCCGGGCCTATACCGCCATCGTCCGCGACTCGGACCTGGCCAATCACCGCAGTAATTTCAACACCTACTACGACCGGATCCACAATCCGTCGATGTATGCCACGCCGCGGATGATCAAGCTGGGCATGGGCATCATGTTCTGAAGCGTTTCCGGAGCAGCAGTCAAGACGGATCCCTAAGAAAAGGAACCTTGCATGAAAAAATCACTCCTGTATATGGCGTTCATCCTGCTCACGACTCTTTCGCTGGTTCAGGCGCAAGGCCAGCTGTACGACGGGCCCGAGGACGAGGCGGGCGATATCACCGCCCGCCGTGAAGGGTACATGAGCGGCAACCGTGTTTTCGAGTATTTTCAGAACACCACCGAGTTGGGCAAGTGGGTGAGTGGCGCCACCGGCGGCCTTTGGTCCAAATGGCCCAATAATGACCAGGGCACTCGTATGACCGACGGCATCGGCCTGCTGATCGGCGCCAAGGTCTATGTGGACAATAATTCTGTGCCGGTGACCGATACACTGCAGATCCGCTCGCGCACGGATGTGCACGACCTCTATTTCCTGCAGACCAGCTACCGCGAGGAGATGGATACCGATCCCACCGGTACCGTGGAATGGGGCTTCTACCCCTGCTTCGGCTATTTCAATCCCGCTAGCGACTATCCAGCCTTGAGCAACAAGCCGGGATCCTGGCCTACTGCTGGCTGGCCCGCCAAGGGGCGCAGCCTCAAATGGCCCGGTGAATGGGACGGCCGCTTCGGCCGCGGCGTCATTTATGCCCAGCAGGAGACCTATTTTGTCGTCAACGACGCCCAGGATCAGGAATACCTCGGCCCCGAAGACAAGTACAAATATTACCCGCGGCCGGGCGTCAAGATCGGCTACCTTGACCCCTCCAAGGTGACCAAGCAGGTCGGCCTGCCCTGGGGCGGCATCGGCATCCGCGTTGAACAGCGCGGCTTCCAGTGGTCGAATCCCCAAAGCCGTGATTGCATCTTTTGGGAATACACGGTCGCCAACATCTCCGATTATGATCTGCCCTATATGGCCTTCGGCTACTGGGTCGATAACGGCATCGGTGGTGATAATGCCGACGACGAATACGGCTACTTCAACCGCAAGCTCGACCTGGCCTATTCCTGGGACAAGGACGGCCTGGGCGGCGGCGGCCTGCCAACCGGCACCATGGGCTTCGCTTACCTCGAGAGCCCCGGCCTGGCCTATGATGGCATCGATAACGATGACGACGGCTTGATCGATGAAAAGCGCGATAACGGCTATCCCGGCGACCCCACCAATGTGATGGTGGGACCAACTGATGGCATCGCGGACCTCAACAAGTTCCTCGAAACCTATTCATACACCCTTGATGAGCTGAAACCGCACTACGCTGCCGATGAGGACCAGGATTGGGAGGACGGTGAGGACCTCAACGGCAACGGGATCTATGAAATCAGCGAGTATGCGGGCGATGATGTCGGCCTCGATGGTGTCGGCCCCTCGGAACTCAATTATACCGGCCCGGACGCGGGCGAGTGCAACCACAGACCGGATTACGATGGCGCCAACGGCTGTGAACCCAACTTTGCTAAAACCGACGTCACCGAATCGGATATGGTCGGTTTGACCTCCTTCCAAATGTACCCGATCCCGTCCCACTCCTCCGAGGATCACTGGTTCCGCGGCGACAAGTCGATGTGGTACGTCATGAGCGCCGACACCCTGATCGAATACCTCGGCAAGGTCTCCAATCTCGTCGAGACCTTTGCTTCCGGACCCTTCCCTCTCTATCAGGGCCGCGTCGAGCGCATCTCCATGAGCGAATTGCACTCCTACGATCCGCTGACCGGTCTGACCGCCTCGGGCCACGATGCGCCGGCGCTTTTCGAACAGAAAAAGATCGTCCAGATCATCTACGAGCGCGACTATCGCTTCGCTTCCCCTCCCAAGATGCCGACCCTGACGGCGACCGCGAGCGACGGCAAGGTCATCCTGACCTGGGACAATATCGCCGACACCCGCACCAAGGACCCCTTCATCGGCAACAAGAACGATTTTGAGGGTTATAAGCTTTTCCGCGCCACCGACAAATATTTCGCCGACGCCCTGACCATCACCGACGGCTATGGCACGGCCAGTCTCTACGATCCGATCTTCGAGTGCGATCTCAAGGACAGCATTTCCGGCTTTACCAACTTTGGCATGGTAAACGGCATGGGCTACTATCTGGGAGGGGAAACCGGCATTGTCCACTTCTTTACCGATAATACCGTCCAGAACGGGCGCACCTACTATTATGCCCTGGTGGCCTATGATTACGGCGCCCCCGAGATCGAACCCGGCATCGCCCCCTCCGAAAACGAGATCGTCATCGAAAAGAACGAGGCCGAGGAGGTCACCGCCTACGGGAAAAATATCCAGATCGTCGTGCCGCGCACGACTGCTTCCGGCTATACCCCGGCACAGATTAAAATGGATACCACCGGCGTCCGCTTCGGCAGCGGTCGGATCGTCCCCAGCATCCTCGCCGAGGCGAGCCTCAAGGAGGGCCATGAGTATAAGCTCAAGTTCATGGTCGATACTTTATATACCGTCTCCGAATACGACCACGGCTTCACCTATCACAACAACGGCCTGGCGGTTTATGACATGACCGACCATAACACCCTGGTCTATTCGGAAACCCCGAAACATTACGCCTACAACAACCTCGTCTACAAGGACACCCTGGGCTACTGGATCTTTAACCAGAATGGACCTTTCAGCACGGACATCTTCGACGGAATCAATCTTACTCTGGCCAATATTCCGCTCAAGGCCAGCTACAATTACGAGAAATCGGGCTGGCTGACCGGCTCCGCCAATATCCGCATCACCCTGACCTCGGTCGAGACCGGTTATTTCCCGTGGGATTATGATATTGTCTTCACCGATAATCCCGCTGCTTACACCGGCCGGGTCCTCAACAAGACCACGATCCGCAACGAGGCCAACGCGCGCATCACGCCCAGCAGCCTGCTGCTGACGGGCCAGAATTTCAGCTTTTACGTCCTCAACAAGTCCTTCATGAATGCGGACGGCAGCTATGAAAAGATGGATCTGGTGGTGCAGGATCTCGACAAGGATGGTACGTTCAATATGCTCAAGGACCGCATCCTCGTCGGGCCGCTGAACAAAAAGGGGTGGTGGGCCGGCACGGCCTTCATCATCGACTTCAACAATGTTGCGGATCAGGCCAATCTGCCCAAACCCAACGATGTCTATCGCATGACCTTCACCCGGCCTTACATGGCAACCGACTCGGTGACTTTGAAGATCCTGCCGCAGGGTGAGGTGAACAAGGCGCAGATCAGCTACAACATGGCCAATATCAAGGTGGTGCCCAATCCCTATGTGGCCACCAATTCCATGGAACCCTCGGTGAGCAACTGGCAGCTCAACCAGCGCCGCCGTCTGATGTTCACCCACTTGCCGGCGCAGTGTACCATCAAGATCTTCACCATGAGTGGTGTCATGATCGATGAACTGGATGTGCAAAACGATGCCGCCAACGGCATGGCCCAGTGGGACCTGAAAACGAGTGAGGGGCTGGAAATCGCCGCGGGGGTGTATGTCTTCTACGTCAAGTCCGATCTGACGGGAGACACTTTCATGGGCAAGTTCGCGGTGGTCAAATAAGCGGCCGGGAGCCGGATCCCGGTTGCAGAACCCGGCTCCCGCAATCCCCTTGGGAGTTGAATACTCAAACGTTTACGAGGTACAAGACATGCATATCAAGAATTCAGGTCTCACTCTGCTCGTCGTGCTCCTCTGTTGTGCCGGAGCAGCCGTCGCGCAAAAGCCGTACCGCATCGGTACCACCGCGGCGAACTTTCTCGAGATCGGCTATGGCAGCGCCGGCGCCGCTATGGGCGACGCCTATGTCAGCGTCGCCCATGATCTCTCGTCCGCCTACTGGAATCCGGCCGGTCTCGCCTTCATGCCGCGCAGCGAAGCGCAGTTCTCCATCCAGCCCTGGCTGGTCAATATCAATACCACCTATGCCGGTGTAGGACTGGTCCTGCCGCGCGTCGGCACCCTGGCCCTGGCTATCAACCAGGTCGGCTATGGCGACATGAGCGTGACCACCATGGACTATCAGGAGGGGACGGGGGAGTTGTTCAATGCTTCCGACCTCGCGGTGAGCTTTTCCTATGCCCGTAGTCTGGCCCAATGGTTTTCGTTCGGTGCTTCGGCCAAATATATCACCTCTCAGATCTGGCATATGAACGCCAGCGCCATGGCCCTCGACCTCGGCGTGATGGTCAGCACCAACTTTTTCTCCTTCTCGGGTAAGCGCGAGGATGGCATGACCATCGGCATGAGCATCTCCAATTACGGCACTAAGATGAAGTTTGATGGAATGGATCTGACCTTTCCCATCGATATTCTCCCCGACCAGGCCGGCAACTATGCCAACACCGCCGGCCAGTTCAAGCTCGAGAGCTGGGAACTGCCGCTGATCTTTCGCGTCGGCATCGCCCTGCATCCGATCGCAACCGCCCAGAACCGTCTGACTCTGGCCGTGGACGCGCTGCATCCCAACAACAACGCCGAATCGATCAATGTGGGCGCGCAATATGCCTATACGCTGCCTTCCACCGGCACGCTCTACTTGCGCGGCGGCTACAAAGCCCTAGGACTGGCGGAGACTGAATTCGGCCCGACCGTCGGCGGTGGCATCTACCTGAGGATGATGGGCAATGTCGGAGTCAAATTCGACTATGCCTACCGCTCGGTCGGCGTCCTGGGATCAGCACATTGTTACAGCATGGGTGTTTCCTTCTGATCCGGCCTCAAGCGATCTTCCCCCTTTCATTCCCACCCGGCCCGGCCTCGGGCTAGGGTGGGAATGTTCATTTTCAAGGAACACATTTAATGGTAAACCATCATAGATACCCCTGGTCCGCCGTTGCGGCACTTGTGCTTATATTCTTCACCGCCTGCCATCGCGCCAAAGGCCCCGAAGAGACCATTCTCGCCCGCGTCGGCGACCGGACGATCTCGACGAATGAATTCATCATTCGCGCCGAGTACACCATCCGCCCGCCCTACTGCAAGGGTGACAACTATATCCAGCGTAAGATCGTCCTTAATTCCCTGATCGCCGAAAAGCTCTACGCCCTTGAAGCGGGCGAGAATAACGAACTCAGCAGCAACGAACAGTTCCAGCTTTACCTCCGGGGCCGCAAGGAACAGGCGATGCGCCAGTGGCTGTTTAACGAAGAATTCTATTCGAAGGTTGTCCTGGATACCATGGAACAGAAGACGCAGTACAAGCTGGCCGGAAGGACCTACAAACTCTCCTATTACTCGATGTCCGACAGCTCCATGGCGAGGCGGGTGCGCGAGAGCTTGCAGGAGGGCCGCAGTTTTGAGGAGGCCTTTGCACGCTACGGCGGGGCGATCGCCGCCATTCCAAAACGGGAAGTGAGCTATTCGGGGCCCGAACCGGATGCCTTCAAGGAGCACTTTTTTGCCAAACCGCTGCAGAAGGGCCAGGTGGTGGGGCCGTTCGAGGCGGAGAAAGGCCTGTATATGGTCGCCAGGGTCGACGGCTGGACCGATCGCCTGGTGATGGGCGATAAGGAGGTCCGGCAGCGCTGGCAGGATGTCACCGAGAAGCTGCGCAGCCAGCACGCCACCGCCGCCTATTCGGAGTGGGTCGGCGGGCTGATGCGCGGCAAGACCCTGCGCTTCGACGGCCAGACCTTCCCGCGGGTGGCTAAGGTCATGGCCGATTTCTATCTGAAGAGCGAGGCGGAGAAAAAACAGCTGCTCAACAAGCAGCTCTGGAACTCGGAAGATACCACCCGGACCCCGATACCGGTCGAATCGCTCGATGAAATCGCCGACCTGCCTTTCATGGTCCTGGACAAGCAGATCTGGACGGTTCGCGATTTGCAAAAACTGCTGCTCCGCCATCCCCTGGTCTTCCGCAACCGTCAGATCGCCCGCAGCGAGTTCGGCCTCGAGTTTCGCAATGCCCTCGCCGACCTGGTCCGGGACCTGGCGGTGACAGAGGCCGCCTACAAGAAAGGGTATGACCGTTCCCCCCTGGTGCAGCGCACCGTGCAGATGTGGCAGGACAACCTGCTCGCCACCTATCAGCGCAACCGCTACTTGCGCGAAAAGGGTAAGGAGGCCGATTTCTACAAGAGCTACCTCCCGGTCATCGAGAAGGAACTCAATCCGCATTTCGTGGAGTTGAGCAAAAAGTACGGCGACAGGATCGAGATCAATACCGATGCCTTTGAAAAAATAAAACTGACGCGGATTGATATGTTTGCCACCGAGCAAAATGTTCCCTTCCCGATCGTCTCGCCCAACTTTCCCTTGCTCACCACGCACAATCTGCTCGATTACGGGAAGAGGATGGCACCCCAGAAATAGGCTTGCATTTGCCTGAAAATTTATGTATTATAAAAGGTTTAGGACTTGAGAAAGTCAGGAACCTTTCCCGGCCTTTCGAGTAAAATCATGCATACAGGGGAATGTCTGTCAAGGCGGATGCAATCCGGGACCATCGCAGCCTCGGGCGAGTCGCCGCTATAATACTGCAAAGAGAGGGTACTATGACCAACGGTTTTCGCGGTCCAAAGGGACTGCACGCTGTCCACTCCCACAATGGATTCCGGGGCGTTCAGGCTCCGGCTGTCGTTATGGCTGTCGCGCTGCTGTCCCTGGCGCTGATCGTCCTCAGCGGTTGCGGCAACAAGAACAACGATAATAAAGAACTCATCGGTAACTGGTATAAGCTTTCCGATTTTGACGGTGTGCCACGCTCCGATGCCGTCGCCTTTGTTATCGGCGGCAAAGGTTATGTCGGCACTGGCTATGATGGCGAAACCCGCCTCAAGGACTTTTGGGAGTATGACCCGCAGCTGAACAACTGGACGCGCAAAGCCGATTTCCCGGGCGCCGCCCGGAATGGAGCCGTGGGGTTCGCGACCTCCACCAAGGGCTATATCGGCACCGGCTATGACGGCAGCAACCGGCTCAAGGATTTTTACGAGTACGATCCCGCCACCGACACTTGGCGTCAGATAGCCGATTTCGGCGGCTCGGCCCGCTTCGGCGCGGTCGCTTTCGCGATCAACGACAAAGGGTATGTCGGCACCGGCGATGACGAAAATTACCTCAAGGACTTTTGGCAGTATGATCCCGCCGCGAATAAATGGACGCAAAAGGTGAGCTTGAGCGGCGCCAAACGGCGCGACGGCGTCGCCTTCGTCATCGACGGCAAGGCCTATGTCGCCACCGGCCTCAATAATGGCACCTACGAAAACGATCTCTGGCAGTACGATCCGGCCAACGACAAGTGGACCAAGAAGAACGCCATCGCCGATGTCTCCAGCCAGGATTTCGACGATGATTATACCAATATCGTGGGGATGGGGAAGGTCGCCTTCGCCATCAACGGCACCGGTTTCATCGCCACCGGCGGTCAGGGCACCGCGGGCACCACCGTCTGGGCCTATAATCCCGTCAGCGATCGCTGGACGCAGAAGACCTCCCTCGAGGCCTCGGGCCGGATCGATGCGGTCGGCTTCGGCATCGGCGATCATGGCTACCTCGCTACCGGGAGAAACGCCAGCTACTATTTCGATGACCTTTGGGGCTTCACCCCTGGCGCCGCCCAGAAGGACCTCGACAAGCCAACAATTCTCGAACCCTGATTTCGGACTGCCGGACCGAAGCTGCCCCGCGCGCTCGTGCGCTGCGGGGCGGTGTCTCCCGGCTCTGGGCGCGCTGACCGCAGCAGCCTGGCTTGTATCCCCGAATCCCTACTTAACTGGATGACGACAGAGATATGACAGTTTTTCCCCGGCTGGCCGCCGGGATGCGCATCGCGCTCTTCTCCTTGCTCCTGGTTACCGCCGCGCTGTTCGTCCTGGCCTGCAGCAAGAATACCACGGAACCCGTTCTGGGCCAAAAGTACATCGAGTCCCAGACCGGTTTGACCGTCATCGATACCTTCAGCGTCCGCCTCTCCACGGTCATCCTGGACACTTTTATAACCTCGGGCACGGGGAGCATGCTGGTCGGCATCTCAGAGGATGACCGCTTCGGCAAGATCTCTAGCACGGCCTTTATGCAGCTCGGCATACCGGCCAGCTATAATGTCAAAGCCGACGACGTCTATGACTCGCTCCGCCTAGTTCTTACCTATGACCAGTACGCCACAGGCGACACCACGGCAAGCCAGAAGATCAACGTCTATCAATTGCGCGAAAAGATCAACCTTCAGGATGAACAGATCAATACCGGAACCGTTGCCCTGGACTACGATCCTGTGTCCATCGGCACCCTGATCTATTCGCCCAGACCGCACTGCATACCGGATACCCTTGTGATCCCGATCAGCGACGCGATCGGCCAGGCGCTCTTCTCCCGGATGCAGGAGAACGCGGCGGATCTCTCCGACGACAGCCACTTTATCGAATACTTTCATGGCCTGATGTTGCAGCCCGATGAGGCCTATCCGGGCGCCATCGTCGGCT
This sequence comes from bacterium, assembly GCA_035419245.1. Classification (NCBI taxonomy): domain Bacteria; species bacterium. The sequence goes on from DAOLSP010000002.1 coordinate 348,001, forward strand.
TCACAGCCAGCAGCGCCAAGGCTGGCTTGCGGCTCTATGCGAGCCGGAGCGGCCTGGAGCGCGAAAAGATCGTCAACACCTTCAGCCTCTACGACGTCAGTGCCCAGTTCAATTCCATCCACCATGATTTCGCAGCCACCCCGTTCGCCTCGCTGACTGAACAGCGCCATGCGCTCGCCAGCAGCCTGACCGGCGGGTGCTCCTATATTAAGGGCGGCATCGGCGTGGTGATACGGGTCGACTTCCCCACCCTCAGTGAGCTGCTGCTGCGCGAACGCGGCAAGCTTGTGGAAGCCAAGCTCATGCTCGCTCCGCAGAAAAACAGCTACAAGGAGTTTGAACTGCCCTCGCCACTGATCCTGCAGCAGGCCGACAAGCTGAACCGGATTTCCGCCACCCAGATCACAACCGGAATGCTGACCGTCGATGAATTCTACAATGAAGAGACCTATTACACCTTCAACCTAACCGATTATCTGACCAGAGAGCTGGCCGACTCCTGGATTGATCCGGATAAAGGCCTGATCGTTTCTCTGTCCTCCAGCACCCTGAAGAGCAGGTTGGATCGTCTGGTCATCGATGCCGGAAACAAGCGCACCCGATTAAAACTTTATTATCTATCATATTGAGCCCATTCCATGATTAAAAAAACCGTCTTGCTGCTTTTGCTCACGGCCTTGCTGCTGGCGCCTGCTCTACAGGCGCAAACCAAGAATTCGGTCTATTCGATGTTTGGCATCGGCCAGGTGATCGATGACAGCTATGGCATCAACCAGTCCTTCGGCGGCGCCGGGATCGCCTTTCAGTCCGGACGGTTTATCAATCATGCCAATCCCGCTTCTTACCTGGGCGTGCTGCCACATTCTTTTATCGCGGAACTCGGGGCTTATGGCATGCTCAACCGCTCCGAATCGAACCAGTCCAACCAGCATTCCGCCGCGGTCAACATCAACTATTTTTCGATGGGGCTCTATTTAATGGACCGCTGGTCGGCCAGTGCCGGGTTCGTCCCCTATAGCTACATCGATTACGAGATCCACTCGCAGGATGAGATCGGCGGCGAGCTGACCACCTACAAGAAGGTTTTCAAGGGAACCGGAGGAATGAGCAAGGTCTATCTGGGGAATGCCGTTCAGCTGATCAAGGGGGTATCGGTCGGCGCGAATATCGCTTATATCGGCGGACCGATCACCCAGACGGAATCGGCGGCCGCGTCGGGAAGCTTTTCGGGCTATCAGCTCAAAACCGAGCGTTCCGCCTATGGCCTCTGTTTCGACTATGGTCTGCAGGCGTCCGTGCCTCTCCGCGAATGGGTTTATTCGATCGGACTGACCTATGCTCCGGCCAAAAGCCTGACCACGGACAACGAGCGCACTTTTACCTACGACAACAAGACCAGCAAGCTGGAGAAGGACCGCACACAAGATATCCGGCTCCCACAGCGGTTGGGAATCGGCGTGGCCTTGCGGCATGGCAACCGATGGCGTGCGGGCGCCGATTACGAGCTGAGCAAATGGTCAGAGATCGATTTTTCCAACCCGGTGTTGAGCACCCGCAACAGTCAGCGCATTTCAGCCGGAATGGAGTTTGTTCCAGGTGCCAAAGGCAAAGGCGCCGGGATCTTCTCTTGGAGGCTGGGCGGGCGCTACAAGAGCACCTATATGGAGATCAGCGATACCCCGATTGACGCCATGGCTGTCGATCTGGGGATGGGCATCGCCATCAACCCGGTCTTCAATTTTAACCTGACCCTAGAATATGGCCGGGAGGGGACGCTCAGCAGCCATTTGATCCGCAACAACTACCTGGCCTTGTACGTTAACTACTCTCTGCATGATTTCTGGCGCCGGCGCAACTACTACTAGGATTCAGCCAGACCCCGATCGGGCGTTTTCCGCTGGATGACGCGGGCCGGCCGGGCTGGAATTGAATTGCAGCGCCTTCTTTCCATCGCATCGCCCCCCTCATTTTGTCCCGACGCACCTGCACCCTTCAGCACCTCAGCGCACCAGTGCCATCTTGTGCACCGCCACGGCTTCGCCATGACGCAGCCGCAGAATGTAGAGGCCGCTCGGGCAGTTCGCGCCGCTCTGGCTGCGCCCATCCCAGAGTAGTTCATGCTCCCCGGCTGGCATCATCCCATGCCAGATTTGCCGCACCCGCTGCCCCAGTGCATTGAAAATCTCCGCCTCGACCGGCTCCACCACCGGCAGGGCGAAGCGAATGGTGGTACGGCTGTTGAAGGGATTCGGATAGCTGCCGGCGAGATGGAAGCGTTCGGGTGCAACGGCCGGCGTCTGTCGGGCCACTCCGTCAAGATTGGGGAGGAGAAGGTGCTGCTCCCGGGTGGCGATGGTGTAGATGGCCACACCATATGGCGGCAGGCTCACTCGCAGGGTATCGAGATCCGTGCCCCGGATGGATGTTGTGGTACCGGCATAGAGGTCGTTGAGATAATAGCGCCCCCCCGGCCGCAGGGCCTCACTGAAGAGCATCCACTCCGCGGCCTTCAGCGGCAGGGCGATCTCCTGGACCAGAGCGGAGAAATTCATCAGCGCCAGGCCATTCGCGTCGATCCAGGGGCGGGCCATGGCGTAGAGACCGGCTCCGGTCTCCAGAGGGATCTGGACGTTGCGGTCGCTGCCTGTGATCTGGCTGTCGCCGTTGGAGTCCTCGAACTGTGTCCGGAAGGCGGGAAACTGGGCGCGGATTTGTGCCAGCTTTTGGTAATGCGGCGTAAGCAGCGGCGCGTAAAGGCCGCTCCAGTTGATCGTGCCGCGGCGGCGGGCATCGAGCGTGCTGCCGTAAAGCCCCATGCCCGCCTCCTGACCGGCATAGAGCAGGGGGATACCAGTGGCCATGAACACCGCGGTGGACACCGGCAGGGTCTTCTCGCCGCCGCCGTAGCGGAAGATCACCCGGTCCTCATCCTGGTTCTCGAGGAAACGCAGGAAAAAGCTGTTGGGACCCGGGCGATAACCGCTGTTGGTGAGGCGCAGTTGCAGGGTGGCGGGCGCCGGGTAGCTGCTGAGGGAGCCGAAGAGGGTCCAGTCATAGCCCATGTCCATCCCCCCGCCTTTGTCGGCATAATTATCCTCGGTGCCGCTGCCGGTGCCGGCGGTTTCGCCCAGCAGTAGGATATCGGACTTGACGGTGCGCAGAGCGAGACGCAGGGGCTTGTCGAAGGTATTCACGCCGTAGCGGCGGTGCGGCCCCCACCAAACATCGAAGCGGAAACCGTCAATATCGAACTCGCGCAGCCAGTACTTGTAGACCTCGAGCATATAGGTCCGCGCCTCGGCATCGCTCCAGTTCCAGTTGAGCAGGGCATCCGAGAAGCCGCTGTAGTAGACGATTCCGTCGCTGGAGACCGATTGTCCCAGACCATTGGTGTCGTGGGTGATCATCTCATGCTGATAAAAATCGTAATACCGGCTGTATTTGCGGTTGGCCCGGGCATCGAGCGCGAAGGGGTGAGAGCGGCTCGAATGGTTGGGAGTGATATCGAGGATCACCCGCAATCCGACCTGGTGCGCGGTCTCGACGAACGCCTTGAAATCCGCATCGCTGCCGTACACGGGGTCGACATGCTGGAAATCGATGATGTTGTAGCCGACATTGGCGCCTTGATCGATGATGCCCTCGACATCCATCACCGGCAGCACCCAGATCACATTGAAACCTAGGGCCTTGATATAGTCGAGTCGCGGGATGGCGTCGGCGATCCGGCCGCTGGCCGTGAAGGCCTTGAAGAAGAGGCAATAGATGCGGGCGTCCCGCACCCACTGCGGCGCTGTGGCCAGGTTCGGCAGCACCACCGTGCTGTCGCTGCGCAAAGTGAAGAAGGTTTCGGCGCTGCCGCTGAAACCATCGGCGTCGGTCGCGGTCAGCTTCAAGCTGTAATCGCCGGGAAACGACGGCGGATCGATCTCGTGGACCAGTTCGCTGCTGCCATCGAGCCCCGGCAGCGGCGCCGGATTGAGCGCCGAGGTGGTCCAGCGGTAGGTCATGGTCTTGTTCTGCGGATCGCGGGCACTGCCGGTGATTTTGATCCGGTCGCCGCTGCGCGTCAGGGAGATGCCGGGAACCGGCGCCTGCGGCAAAGGATAACGCAGCCGCAGGGTATCGCTGTAGATAATCCCTCCTGAAATCTCGTTTAGGCTGACGACAAAGGCATTTTCGCCGCGGGCGCAGGTGACCGTACGGCTGTATTCGCCATCCGGCTCGGGGAGCAGCGTGACCGGGCTCTTGCCGGACTGCATGAACGAGAGCGACTTGATCTCCGTAAAACTACGGTTAACCCGCCAGCGGATGGTCCGTTCGGAAGCGAAAAGAGAGTCGCAGGAGGGGGTCATGAAAAAGAGATCGCCGGTCAGGGTGGAAAAACGGGTGGAGCCCTCGACCGTAGCACCGCTGCGGCTGACCAGCCGGATGCGGACGGCATGCTCGCCGTTTTGCAGGCGGGGCAGCGGGTAGCGGATCAACCCCAGCGTCGGCAGGTAACAGGATTCAAGGGTGGTCGACACGGTCCCGTCGATGGCGATCGTGGAGGCGGACGGCAGCAGAGAGTCGCCCGCGGCGGCAAAGGCGCCGGCGGTCAGCCAAGCGCGTTCGTCCGTGACCAGAGCGCCCGCAGCCGGAGAAACCTCGAAGAGCATCAACGGCTCTGGGATGAGCACCGAATTGTTGTTGTCGCCGGTATTGATCAGCGGATTGAGCGGATCAGAAAGCCATTGCCAGGAAGACCCTGAGGCATTGAGATGCTCGTGGAATTTATAATTGTAGGTCGTACCGACCGCGAGTTGTACCTGCTTGACGTAACAGCCAAGGCTGTCGACCCAGCTCATCTGCGAGGGCGCCCCGACGGTGATGACGCCGCTGGCATTGGGACCCCAGTTATTGAAGGTGCCGGGCACAAAGGCACGCTGCACGGTGGCGGCTGTCGGATAATGACGGAAGGTGACGGTGATGGCGGCGGGCGCTGCGGCCGTGGCCAGCACCAGCAGGAGGAAGAGCGTGAGACGTTTCATGGATTAATCACTTTCGTAGGCGAGAGATGAGGGGCACCAGAGGGCGACCGGGCATTCGGCGCAGCGGGGCTTGCGCGCCTGGCAGATGGTCCGGCCCAGTTTGAGCAGGTTCATGTGCAGCGAATAGCTTTTCCCCCGCGGAACAAGGGGCTGCATGAGCGCATGAGTTTTTTCGGCGCTGACTTTTTGCGGCACCAGCCCAAGCCGCCGGCAGATGCGGTGGACATGGGTGTCGACCGGGAATACATCTGCGCCGCAGCTGACCATCAGCACCACGCTTATGGTCTTGATGCCGACGCCCTTGAGCTGCAGGAAGGCCTCCCGGACCGCATGTGGGTCCTGGTCGCAGAGAAAGTCCAGATCGAAGGTTCCGTATGTGGCGTGAATCCAACGCAGGATGTCGCGGATGCGGACGCTCTTCTGGTTGGCCAGACCGGCCGGCCGGATTGCTTCGGCGATGTGTACCGCTGTGGCGCGGCTTACGGCCTCCCAGTCGGGGAAGGCCTGCCGCAGCCGGGCAAAAGCCTGGTCGCGATTGCGGTCATTGGTGGACTGGGAGAGCACTGTAAGAATCAATGTATCGAGCAGGGTGTCGCCGGAACGCCAGCGGGGTTCGCCAAAGGCCTCCTCGAGCCGTGCCGTGATCAGGGCGGTCCGCCGCCCCGGCCGAATGGCGGCGATCCAGGCACGGCGCGCGGCAGGGAAACCCGGCTTCAGCCCTGCCGTTGCGGCAGGGGGGATGGCGGTGCGAAAAGCCCGCGAGAACGCCCGGGTAGACAGCGCGGACTCAAGACAGGCGGGGGAGGGGCAGAGATGACAGCCCCGCCCGGGGCGCTCATGCTGAGGATCGAAGCACACCGCGCCCTGATCATCGCGGACCAGGCGCAGCAGCCTATCGGCGGGTTTGGCACTGCGGCAGCCGATGCATGTGCGGACAGGATGATGGCGGTTAGACTCCAGAGGATCTCCTTGTTATCTGGTGTCAAGTTAGCGTATTTTCCGGCTAAATTCAAGTAAAAAGCAGTTGGAGAGATCCCTTGCAGGGGATGGGACATGAATGTCACAAATATGACGAAATTATAAAATATTTAATAAAAATATAATAATTTTGTTGCATCAATGGGGCACTTTTGCTATATTGAAGTGGGACAATCAGGTAACAGCTTCTCATGCCCCAGGCAAGGCGTTCGCAGACCAGACATCAGACGGGCAGCGGTGCGGTTCGGTTTCGGAGCGATGATCGGTAGAGATGGATTCTCAGACGAACGCTACTCCTTTTCTGCAATTGCTTGCGGCCCAGGCGCTCTCGCGCATGGCGATCGGGGTGATTCTCACCGACCGCGACGGCCGGATCCAGTGGGTCAACGACCGGCAGCAATGGTTCACCGGCGTCCCGCCCCAGGGACTGATCGGATACTCCCTTTTTGAACATCCCGGGCTTTTTTTTGAGGCCCTGCATGATGCCCTCCAGTTCACCCTGGTCAAGGGCAAAGTGCGGCAGATTGTTCTGCGCCAGCACCGCCTTCACTGCCGCATCGAGGTTTCGCCCCTCACCCTCGAGGGCCGGCTCCTGGGTGCAGCGGTCTGCTTTTACGAGATGGAGACCGCCGCTGCGGAATCAGCCGCCGAGGATCCGCTAACTCAGTTGGTCGCTGATGAGCAACGGGCGATGGTGCGCTTGCTTTCCTCGTTGCTGGATGTCCTGCCGCTCGCTGTGGCCGCAGTGACCCGGGACGGCGGCGTCTTGTATACCAATACGCCTTGGCGCTCAGCCTTTGCCGGCGACGTCTTGGACCGGCCCCTGGCGGCGATGCTCCCTGCGGCGGCCCGGAGTGAGGTGGAAGAGGCGCTACAGGCTTGCTTCCGGGAGGGGCGCGGCCGGCTGGCCGGCAGTCGGGCGCAAGGCGCAGCCCGTCTGTTTTGGGTCGCCCCCCTTCAAGCCAATCCCGAGCTGACTCTCGGCCTGGTGGCCGCCCTCCCTGAATGGGCTGAGGCCGGCACAAGCCGGGATCACCCGGCTCTGCCAGTGACCCACCTCGGCCAACTGGTCTCGCAGATTGTGCACGATATCCGCAATCCCCTGACCGCGCTGAAATGCCAGATCGAGGTGTTACGCGACAAAAAGCTGTACGAGCCCGGAGGGGAGCATGTATTCCAGGAGACGATCGATCTCTTCGATAAGGAGGTCCGTGAGATCATCACCATTCTCGAGGAGATCGAACCCATCGGCGGCGGCGAACCGGGCGCAACCGACTCCTATACCCTCAGCGAGTTGGTGAAGAACGCACACTTTGTGGCCGAATGGCGCCGTCCCTGCAAGGAGGTCCACATCGCTCTTGAGCTGCCCGAGGATCTGCCGTCGATTACCTGCGACGGCGTTCGCTTCCAGAAAGCGCTCACCGGCTTGCTGCTCGAAGCGCTCGATCAGGCCGGAGCAGCGGGACGGGTCGCCCTCAGGGTCCACACCCGGGATGACGGAGCGATCGGCCTACGGCTGCTCCATAGCGCCGCCCGGATGGAGAACAAGCCATCACGGGGGCCCTCCCCGGGGGGGCGCACCTGCAATCTTCGTCTCGCCATGGCCTATGCTGTAATCGTCGAACTGGGCGGCACGCTGGAGATCCGCCGGCACGAGAGCGGCGAAACGGAAATTGCCATCACCCTCCCCGCAGTCACGCAAACGCCCATGGAGCCGCTCGGGGCCGCCCCGATCTGCTGAAGCAGATCGGGTATCTGCAGCCCCCGACATCGCATCCCTGTTTTGTGAGGAAGAATTGAAAGAGAAGGTGCAAAAAATATCGGTAGACCGGCAACTGCGCGTCGAGACCTTTTTCGGCGACCTGCTGCAACGCCGCCTCGGCGAGACGCTCAAGGCCGGCCTGGCTTTGCCGCGCCGTCTCCAGGCCATCGGCTGGCGGGAAGCGGCAGAGGCCTTGCAACAGTCGGTGCAGCAGGGCAAGAGCTCCGGGGGAGAGCAGGAGTATGCCTCGCCGCTCTGTACTTTGCAGTGGCAGGTCGAGCCCTGGATCGAAGAGGATCGGGTCCGCGGCGCCTTGCTGACGATCCGGGATATCACCATGGAGAAGCGCCGTCAGCGCCAGCAGGAACTGAATGCGAGGGTGGCGACGATGGCGCAGTTCGCCCATCAGGTGGTGTCGCGGCTTAACAATCCGCTGGCGGCCATTCTCAACCAGATCGGTTGTCTGCTGCTGGAGGAGGACGCCCACCACGACTGGCTGCGGATACGCGGAGAGCTGGCCGCCGTCCAGGAGCAGATCTATTCGCTTTCGCAGCTCACGCAAGCCCTGGATGCCTTTAGGGCAGAGGAGAACGGCAGCGGCAAACTGGTGCAGCTCACGGCTGTTCTTGAAAAGGCCATCGAGGTGAGCCGGCTCCTGACCGTGCAGAAGGGGGTTCTGCTGCGGATGCACGCTGGCCCGGAACCCCTGATCATCTATGCGAACGAGATCTTGCTGGAGCAATGCCTGCTCCAACTCCTGCGCAATGCCATCGAAGCCACGCCGGACGGGGGCGAGGTGATCGTGCGCTGCGAACAGAGCGATGGCATGGCCGCGGTGATTGTTCAGGACAATGGTCCGGGGATGAGCCCGGCGGAGCTGGCCCGCGCCTTGGAGCCTTTTTATACAACCCGGAAGCCCGATCATCTCGGGCTGGGGCTTCCGATCAGCTACAGTATTGCCGCCCAATACAGGGGATTCCTGGAACTGGAGAGCACGCCCGGCAACGGCACGACCGCGCGCCTCTTTTTTCCCATTGCTCGAGGCCTGGTCAAGAAAGGATAGAGAATGAGTGAGAAGCAAGCCAGCGATCGTTCTGTCCTGGTGATCGATGACGATCGCTCGGAGCTGGATGCCCTGGTCCGTTTGCTCAAGAAAAGCCAGTACACGTGTCTCACGGCGATGAACGCGGAGGATGGCATTCGCCTCTTCGCCCGCGAGAGGCCGCTGGTCGTCCTCTCGGATATGCGCATGCCCGCTGGCGACGACGGTATCCGGGTCCTTGAGGAGGTGCGCCGCATTGATCCCGATGCGGTGGTGATCCTCTATACCGGCTACGGCAACATCCCCAATGTGGTCGAAGCCTTTAAAAAGGGGGCTTTTGATTATATTCAAAAGGTGCAGACGCACATCGATATCCTGCAGCCCATCGAGCGCGCCCTGAAATTTGCACGCATGCAGCATGAGAATGCCTATCTGCGCAGCCGCCTGGATCTGACCGACAATACGATCTTTTACGGGGCGGTCGGTAGCACCCCGGCGATGCTCGAGCTTTTCGAAAAGGCGCGGCGGATCGCCCTCACCAACGCTTCGGTCATGATTGTCGGCGAGACCGGCACCGGCAAAGATGTCATCGCACGCGGCATCCACTATCACAGCCAGCGCCGCGATGAGTCCTTCGTACCGGTGGCGATCGGCGCTCTCCCTGACAACCTGCTGGAAGGCGAGCTCTTCGGCCATGTCAAGGGGGCCTTCACCGGCGCCACCATCGACAAACCCGGCCTCTTTGAAGCCGCCGACAAAGGGACAATTTTTCTCGACGAGATCTCGGAGGTCAGCTTCGACCTGCAGCACAAGCTGCTGCGCGTTCTCCAGGATCACAAGGTCCGCCGGCTCGGCAGCCTCAAGGAACGCGAAGTGGATGTGCGCGTTATCAGCGCTACCAATCAGGAGCCCGACCTGCTAGTCCGAGAGAAGCGGCTGCGCGAGGACCTTTTCTACCGGCTGCAGGTCATCCGCCTCTCCATCCCGCCACTGCGGGAACGCCGTGAGGATATCCCGCTGCTCGTCTATCATTTCCTGCGGCAGTACCGCCATTACGGTCCGATCGAAGTCGAAAAGATCTCGAGCGATGCCCTGCTTGCGATGCAGCAATACAACTGGCCCGGCAATGTCCGCCAGCTGCAGCATGCCATCGAACATATGATCGCCATGGCCCAGAAGAGCGAACTCGAGCTCGAGGATCTCCCGGAAGAGATCTTGCCGCGGCAGAAAAAGATGTTTGTTCAGGTGACCGACGACATGGATTTCAAGCAGGCCAAGGCGGTGATCATCGCACAATGGGAAAAACAGTACATCGAGAACCTCCTCGACAAGCACAAGACTATTGCCAAGGTGGCCAAGGTGGCGGGATTGAACCGCAAAACCATCTACCGCCTGATCGAGCATCATCACATCAAGTGGCCGCGCCACAACGCGGCAGCTTCAGAACCCGAGGAAGAAGAGGAGTTTCCGGAGGAGGAGCTGGAGGATGATCTCGCCACTGAGGAGGAGGAATAGCAGGGAGAGGCACCCCGCGCAGCGCGCGGGGTTTTTTATGGCGTGTAACAAAGCTGGTACGATTGCGGCGATGGATGTCCATTAAATGCAACGATTGTAACTATTTGATTAATATAATAATAAAGATTAGCATCGAATGAATTATCTTCACTGGTCACATTTACCGTCGCGCATGTGGCTCTCTCCCCTGGTTCCCTGCGCTCACACTGATATAATTACAGTAAAAACAAGACCAAAAAATCCCGTCGGCAATCTCCAGGTTCTGGCACAATAGTTGTTTATGAGGGAAGTGAAATCAGCTGCAACCCTGCGGGTGTCATCCGTCCGGGCAATGGGGCGGGGGAGAGCTCAGGTCAGGGTTTTGTGCCATCACAACCTAAGACAGGGACTATACGAAAGGTGCAACAGTGACCATGCAAACGACGCGCAAACCGGCCAGGATGGTCGTTGTCGCCACGAGCGATCGCCAGTTGGAGGAGACGCTGCGCGAACAGATGGCGACCGAGTACCGTGTGGAATGCGTCCGGCGCGGTGCAGAGGCGATCCTGCAGATGTTGGAAAAGGAAATCGACCTGTTGCTGGTGGACATTGATATGAACGGACAGATCGGCACGGAGATTCTCCCCGTGATCCGCCGGTTGCGTCCCCGGCTTCCGGTAATTCTCATTTCCGACGATTTCACCTACCGCATCCGCAAGACTGCTGCTGAACAAGGGGTTACCTTCCAAAGCGTCAAACCGCGTTCCTCCAGTGAAGCCCACGAGATTATCAACGTCGTGGACAAGATCATCGCCCATAAAGAGGGATTGCCCATCAATTGAAGTAACGCCCACAATCTTCCGGGTTGATGGCTGCGCACCTGCACCCCGACACTGGTTCAACAGCCACCGCATTCGCGCCGTATCCATGGGATACCGGCTATCAACCCGGCAGACTTATCCCCTCTAGCGCCTCCGTTATCTCTCCATCCCCATTCCGCAGCATGAGACATCAGTGCCACACCCACGCCCCCGCTTTGTCCCTTTCACGCGCTTTAACCAGAAATAAATATTTACTAAACAATTATTAAACCATCCGCGACAGTAATTCTAACATTATTAATATCAATTGGATAAATCTATAGAATCCATTGAAGATTTTATTTTCCGGCCCGCAGCAGAACTTGGCACGACATATGCCTAAGGAGATGCGAATGGTGTCACTCTATCCGGAGCCGATTCAATGTTGGCTGGTGGAGCGGGCGCCGCGATCAGACAAGAGTAGGCCGTGAATAAAGCAGAGGAGTAGATTCATGATTGAACATGCACGTGGTGCCCGTAGTGGCCGTGGCGAGGGTGGACGGGGATGGTATTTAACCCGCATGGTGCGTGCTATCAGCCTGTTGGCGGTAGGGCTGGCGTTTGCCGCCCCAGGGTTTGCCGGCGGATTGCTGGTGACCTGGGATGCGAACACAGAAAGCGATCTGGCCGGCTACCGTATCTATTATGGCGTCGAATCCTCCGTCTATACCCAGATGGTCGATGTCGGCAATGTCACCGCCTATACCCTCCCGGACCTGACTGAGGGGCAGACCTACTATCTGGTCGTCACAGCCTACGATCGTACGGGCAACGAGAGTCTGCCCTCGACCGAAGTGTCCGCAACGGTGACCGCCGCCGAAATTTATATCACGCTTGCTGCGGATGGCATCCAGGTTTACTGGACCGCCCTCGCCGGCGCCGACCGGTATCGCATTTATGCCTCAGGCGATCCCTATTTCACACCTGCGGCGCCAGTCGCCGAGATCACAACCTCCTCCTACAAGGAGACCATCAATTACAAAGCAGTCCCCTTCGCCCGCTATTATGTCGTTGAAGCGCTCACCGGCGGCATGGTGCTGCACACCTTTGACCGGATTGGGGTTTTCAGCCGCGGTCTACGCAAGGGGCAGAACCTGGTCTCGATGCCCCTCATCCCGGCCGACAACAGCCTCAAAGGCATTTTCGGCACCCAGCTGAACGGCGCTCCCAATGCCGGCCAGGCCGACAAAATCTTGAGCTGGAACGGAAGCGATTACGAAATCGCCTGGCTGGTGGAGGGGACCAACACTGCGTATGACGGCAAATGGATGACCCAGGCGGGTGATCAGGAATCCTCTCTGAAGCTCAACCCCGACCATTCGTTCTGGGTGGTCCTGCGCTCCTCCTCGGTTGATACGGTTTTGACCTTCACCGGCAAGTTGAGCCAGGCCGCCAATCGCGAGATCACCATCGTCCAGGGGCCCAATTTTATCGGTACCTGCTATCCTGTCAATGTCAGCCTGGCTCAAAGCGAGTTGGCGGCGGACGGCGTTGTTGTCGGCAGTTCCTCCAGCAGCAAGGCGGACAAGATCATGTGTTGGCTCGGCAGTAAATATGAAGTGGCATGGCTGGTCGGCGGCACCGGAACCGCTTGGGATGGGACGTGGCTCAACGAGAGCGGCTCGGCCTCCACGACCATTCAGTTCAATCCCGGCGTCGGTTACGTGCTGTGGATCAAGGGCAACAATGCCGCCAAGACCTGGACGTATCCCAATCCGAATCGTACTCTTTAATCAGTTTGTCTCAAAGGAGAATGACCATGAAACATCTGACCCTCTCTTTCCGGCTCCTCGCCCTGCTGTTGGGCCTCGCCGCCCTTGGCGCCTGGGCGGGCACCTTCGAAGCCATGTCCACATCCGGCATTCTGGATGTTGACAACACCTTTCTGAAGGGTAATGTCATGAGGATGAGCGGCGACCTCGTCCAACTCATCTGCACCGGTCCGGACGGCGCCATCGATGATCCGGATTCTCTCGGTCGTCCCACCGATGACGACTCCCTGCTCGGGACCACTTTCATCGGCTATGGCTACCCCTTCGAACCCGATCAGGGCAAGTTCAGCATCATCTGGACCCACGATCTGCTGACCACCGGTACGGTCGTCTACATCCGGGCCTGGAACGATTCGGTGGTCGTCCCCGGCCAGCGTATCTATTTTGGCAACTCGGAGCCTTACACCCTGGCTTCCGGCTTCGACAGTCACGATTTCCGCACCTTTGGGATGACGCGCGCCGTCTCGACGCCGGTGGAACTGGCGGCCTTTACGGCGACGGCGTTCCCCGGCGTCAACGAGATCAACTGGACCACCCAGTCGGAAACCAATAACCTCGGTTTCAATTTGTTGCGCAGCACCTCGCCCCATGGCGAGCGGGTACAGATCAACGAGAAACTCATCGAGGGTGCGGTCAATTCCCAAGTGCGCCACGATTATACCTTCAAGGACCATGATATCGTCGACAAGACGGTCTATTACTACTGGCTGGCCGACATCGCTCTGGACGGCCAGATCAACTATAACGGACCGCGGACGGCCGTAGCGGTGGCCAAACCCTCGGAATACCAGCTGGCACAAAACTACCCCAATCCTTTTAATCCGTCGACCAGCATCAGTTACACGCTGAAGGACAATGGGACGGTCAAGCTGGCGATCTACAACATCCGCGGCCAACTGATCCGCTTGCTGGTCAATCAGACCCAGATGGCGGGCCAGTACAATCAGGAGTGGGATGGCCGTGATGAAAATGGCATTGTCGTCCCGACCGGAACCTACATCTACACCCTGGAGATCAACGGATTCAAGGCGGTCCGCCGCATGACCATGGCCAAGTGATGCCCCTGTGGATGGTATGGCGAATGGCACGTATCTGAAATTAGGAGATTTCATGAAGCTGCAAGTGGTGAAACATGGGGTATTGCGAATCGCGGGGATGTCCCTTTGGCTGCTCGCCATGACCTTCCAGGTCTTCGCACAGTCGGGGACCAAGGTGCTGGAAATCGACGATCCGCTCACCAATGCGAAAACGGTCGGCACCCAGCGCGGCGGGACACTGAACAGCTCGGGCTGGACGACCAAAACGGCACTGGATTATATCCAGTATAGCATCCCCACCTGTTCCGCCGGGGAAATTTCTTTCGATGTGAAGGGCATTTATGCCAGCAATGTGGTCTTTCCCAATATAGGCCATGACAAAGCCGGCGTCGAAGTCCCCGGAAGCGAGGATGTGCACTACAACCTCTTCAGCATGTGGGATGAGGACGTGGATGTGAGCTGGTACGGGATCACCCAATGGCATAATCCCTACAAATGCTATATCCACATCTATGGCTACACCCCGGGCGATATTTACAAGTGGGGTCGGATGAAACTGCGTCTCAACGTCGCAGCCTTCAACGGCGGTTATGATGACGATCCCCATTCCTTCGAAGATCCCGCCGTGGGTCCCTTCGCCTGGGATAAAAATCATACCTATCACCACCGTCTGGTTTGGGGTGAGGGCATGATGCGCTGGTATATGGACGATGTGCTGATCAAGACCTGGGATTACTCCTCCTTCGGCGCAGAATATGCCCCTCCGGACCACCGTATCCGCATCGGCTCCGGCATGCTCTCGCGCAGCGGCGGCTTTCAGGTGCCCATCGGCATCGTCTACAGCAACTTTAAATTCTACCGTTACAAAGACCTCACCCCGCCCCAGGTGGTCCGGCTGGATCCTGTGACGACGGGTGAGGGCGTGGCGGTGGATTCCGATATTCTGGTGCATTTCAGCGAGGCGATGAATCCCACGGCGACGGCAGCGGCTTTTTCGATCTCTCCCGCCGCGGCGGGGACGACTAGCTGGGTGGGCAATGCCCTCTATTTCCGGCCATCCGGCCTTTTGCAGTCGAACACGACCTATACCGTGACGGTCACCACGGCGGCCAAGGACAACGCGGGCAATGCGTTGGTGGCGCCTTTCTCGGGCAGCTTTACCACCCGCGCCCTCAACCCCACCACCGTCGGAAAATACGAGGCGATTGACATCACCCTGATCGCGACCGGCCTGACGCCAACGACCAACCGCTATCGTGATGTGACCCTGAAAGGCGTTTTCACGGGTCCGACCAGGACCCTCGAAATCGAGGGCTTTTGGGATCTCGGCGATATTTATAAGGTGCGGATTGCGCCGACCGAAGTGGGGCAGTGGACCTACAAGATCACCAGCACCAACGCCGGCCTCAACGCGACCGGCTCCTTTGCGTGTGTCGAAAGCGGTCTGCACGGTTTCGTCCGCCGCAACCCCAAACGCCCATACAGCTTTATGTATGATGATGGCACCCCCTGGCAGTGGCGCGGCGACACCTCCTGGCGCGGCTTCACCTCGATGCTGCCTTATGAGAGCCGCTGGAAAAGCTACATCGACCTGCGAGCGGCGCAAGGCTATACCGCCATGCAATCCATTGTCGTAAGCTATATCAACGGCCTCGGCTTCTGGAAGAACGAAGGCGGAACCTGTTTTGTTGAGGGCGTCGAAACGAAGGATTATAATCGCCTCAATCCCGGCTATTTCCAATGGATTGACAAGCGCATTGACTATGCACTCAGCAAGGGCATTGTCCCGGTCATCTTTTTTACCTGGGCGCAGGAGTACGCCAAATTCAGCGAAGCCCAGTTCAACCGTTTCTGCCGCTATCTGGTGGCCCGCTATGCGGCCAAGAATGTGATCTGGGTGATTTCGGGTGAATACGAGGAGATCGTTGCCGATTACGGCCGTCCGATCTCCGAATACGAGACCTGGGGCCAGCTGATCTATGCGATGGATCCCTACGACCATCCCATCACCCTGCATCCCTCAGGCCGCGGTACCAGCGCCCCGTTTGCTTCCCTGGCCTGGTCCGGCGCCATCATGCAGCAGACGCCCTATTACGTCCGGGATATCCGCCGGGACCGGATCTACAACAAACCGGTGGTTAACGGTGAACCGCGCTATTTTTACCCGGCCGATGAGGACGAGGGCCCCAATGGACCCAGCCGCGTCGGCTTGTGGGAGATCATCTCAAATGGCGGCTATTTTACCTCCGGTTTTTTCAATACCTATGCCCCGGACAAGGGCGGCTATGACCCCGCCGCCTTGCCGGAAGAGCAGCGCTGGGTCGAGATTCTCAACAAGTTCATGGATACCCTCCCCTTTGCGGAAATGGATCCGCATCCCGAGCTGATCAGCACGGGCAATCTGATGGCCATCCCGGGCAAGTATTACTTCGCCTATAATGGTGTGGGCGGAGCGGTGACCCTCAATCTCTCGGGGTATCTCGGCAGTCTTCCGGCGCGCTGGCTCAATCCGGTGACCGGTGCGGTCAGCGCCGATTTCACGGTCCAGCTTGGCGGCACGACCGCCTTGACACCACCCTTCAGCGGTGACTGGGTCCTGACGATCGGTCTGCAGACCGCAGCCGACACCGTGCCGCCGCTGGCGCCCCGGGAACTGGGCGTCGACAACCTGACCACCCAGAGCCTGACTCTGACCTGGCAGGCCCCGGCGGCCGCTGCAGACGGCGACCTGCCGGTCAAGTACCGCGTCGTGCGCGACGGCGTGGAACTGGCGGTGGTGACCGATACCCGCTATTCGGACGCCAACCTCAAGGAGGCCAAAGAGTATCTGTACGAGGTCTATGCTGTCGATGATGCGGGCAACAATAGTACCAGTGCCGTCAACGGACGCTTTGCCTGTCACGCGGATATCGAGCCGCCCTATCTTTGCCGGGTCTCGGTGGTTGCGCCGGATACGCTGATCGCCTGGTTCTCCGAGCCGGTTCAGGCCGCCTCGGCCACGGCGGTGGGCAATTACCAGATTCTGCAGCAAGTCCCCATCTACTCCGCCATTCTGGCGGCTGATCGCAAGTCGGTCAAGCTGGTGACGGGACAGCACCAGGCCGGCAAGGTCTACACGCTGATCACACGCAACCTGCTCGATCAGGCCAGCGTTCCTAATCGCATGAGTGCGAACAATGCGCGCGGGTACTGGCTGCAGACCGATTATTCGGTGTTGCAGGTCATGCCGTCCCGATACCAGTGGGCCTGGTTGCACACCGGGGATACCTATTATCTTGACCGTACCCTGGCTTTGCTCGATATCCCGGCGCCGCTGCAGAATCTCATCTGGCTCAGGACCGCGAACGATGACCGGCAGATCAGCAGCGCGCTCTATGTCTCTTTCACCATCCCGAAGGCCTCGACCATCTATGTGGCTTTCGATTCCCAGGCAGCAGCTGTCCCCTCCTGGCTCTCGAGCTGGACGAAAACTGGGATGACCATCAAGACCAGCGATACGGCGCCCTTGATGGTTTATGCGAAGGCCTTCGACGCCGGTACCGTGCAATTGGGCGGCAATGGCGGTTCCAGCAGCGGCCGGATGTATGCCGTCCTGGTCAAGCCCAACGAGGAACTGGTCATCGGCAAACGTCCAGCCGTGCCGGGCCGTATCCGGATGATGAGCAATTAATAACACAGTCCTATTGAAAATGCGCGAGGATGAAATGAAAGGAAATCGCATACGCCGGTGGCTGGCTGCCAGCCTGGCCCTCCTCTTCACGGTGGTAACGTCTTCCTGCAGCGTGCGTCCGCATGCCGGCGGGAGCAGCGTGGAGGGCAGTAAGGTGATCGTCGCCGCCGCCCCGGTCAAAGAGAACCGGGTGGAGAAGATCAAAGAACAGAAACGCAGCAAGGTGGTGCAGGCCGACAAGAAGAAAGCGCAAGCCAAACAGCAGACAGCCCGGAAGGAAACGGCCCAGAACAAGGCGCCGGCCGCGCAAACGCAGCTGGCGGCCCAGGCCGAGGCGGTGAGTCCCAACCAGGTCGTGATTGAGCCCCGGGTTGCCTCGGTGCAAGCGCCAGTCCTGCCAATGGTCTACCGGCTCGGTTTCGGTGATGTCCTCGACGTCAAGTTTCTCGCCAGTCCAGAGTACAACGAGACCGTGACCATCCGTCCCGATGGCCGCATCTCCCTGCAGGGTGTGGGCGAACTGGATGCGCTGGGCTTGTCGCCGGCCGCCCTCGATTCGGTGATTACCGTGGCCTACAGCCAGATCCTGGTCAATCCGGATGTCACCGTGATCGTCCGCAATTTCGGCGGCCAGAAATGCTATGTGGCTGGCGAGGTGGAGCATCCGGGGAGCCTGGATATCGCCAAGGACATGACCCTGCTGCGCGCAATCGCGGCAGCGGGCGGCCCCAAGAAGAGCGCCAAGCTGGGAAGCGTCATCCTGATCCGCATGGATGCGCGCCAGCGTATCGAGGCCACGCGTCTGGATCTCTCCTACACCTCCCTGAAGGGGGGCATTGAAAATGACCTGCCGGTGGTGGGCAATGACATCATCTTTGTGCCGCGGACCTTCATCGCCGACATCAATGCAGTCGTGTCGCAGATCTACGATATCCTTCTGCCGCCGTTCGATTCCTGGACGCGGTATTACTACTGGTATCGCGGTTTACGGTGAGCCATCGAACGTTAGCACGAGGAGAGTGCCATGATTCAGTATAGCAAATATGACAGCCCGATGTCGCCGCAAAGCTTCATGGGGGTATTGCACAAGCGTCAGGGCGTGGTGTTGTTCCTCTTTTTCCTCATCGTGGGCGTGATTATCCTGGCCGCCTTTCTGGTGCCGCCGACCTATCGCGCCAGCGCCCGGCTGATGATCAACTATCAGCTCGATATCGAGAAAGAGCATCTGTTGAGCCTTATTCAGGTGCATGACAAGTCCTATTATGAGCGGCTCAGCTCGGAGCCGATCATTCTCACGATGCGCAGTGTGCTTGAACCGGTGGTGACTTCGCTGGGGCTGGACCGCAAGAAGGGTTCTGCGGCCGAGCCAAGTGCGACGGATCGCGACCGCGCCATCGAGCAGTTGGGTATGGAACTCAAAGCGGAGCGCGAAAAGGATTCGAACGTCCTCAAGGTCAGCTATGAAAGCCGCAATCCTGAACTCGCCGCCGGCATCGTCAGCCAGGTCGTCGAGCAGTATGTGAAACAACGGCCTGGGCTGGAGCGCGATGACCGGGACGCCCAGTATTTCGATCAGCAGATCCAGCAGGTCAAGGCCCAAATCAACGAGCTCGAGAAAAAGGGCATGGAGTACAAGGCGCGCGAGCGGGTGCTCTCGGTCGACCACCAGTCCTCCATTCTCTTCGAGACGCTGGCCGATTACGACAAGCGCCTCACCGATGTCCGCGCCAGCCGGCTCTCCAAAGAAGCCCGGCTCAAGGTGATCCGTGAGCAGCTGGCCAAGGGCGGCGAGATCGTCATCCCCAACACCGAAAGCGGCAACTCCGGTGGCCGGTACCTCTACATCAACGAACTCAGCAAGACCCTCCTTGGCCTCGAGATCAAAAAGAGCAGCCTGGAGCAAAAATATACACCGAACCACCCCGAGCTGGCCTCGGTGTTAGCCCAAATCGACGAGAATAAGAAGAAGATCAACCAGGCGGTCCAGGAGCTGATCCAGGGTGAAGAGCTCGATATCAAGGCCAAACAGGCCGAGGAACGGGCCCTTGCCGGGAGCATGGGCCAGGTCGCCAGCGATGTGACCGCGCTTTCGCGCAAGGAATATGAACTCGATAATCTCACCATCGGCATCGATGACCTGAAGTCGGTCTACTCCATGCTGCTGAGGCAGCGCGAGCAAGCCAAGATGGCCGCCAATCGTCAGGAGTACTTGGTATCGGTGAAGGTGTTGGAGGCCGCTTCCGTGCCGCAGCGCCCGGTCAGCCCGAACCGCCCGCTATGGATCGCCCTCGGGCTGGTGCTCGGACTGGTGGTTGCCCTCGGCGTCGCCTTTTTCCTGGAGTATTTCGACCACTCCATCAATAGCGCCGATGATGTCCATTCAAGCCTGGGACTGCCCATCTTGGCCTCCATCGGCAATATCCAGGGGCCCGGCGGCAAGCCCAATCGGCCACCCGCTGGCGAAGATCCTTCCACCACCAGGTAAGCAACGGCAGGATGGCAGCAGAAGCGAACCAACAACGAACCAGCGGAAGCTGTTGACCAAGACAATGGAGATCTGGTTATGAAGAATATGTTGAAAATCAAGCGCTGGGAAGCGGAACTCAAGCAATATGAGTTGGCCTTTCTGCTCGGCTGCAGTGCAACCTATCTTTCGATGGTTGAGAACAACCGGGTCGAGGCGACACAGGAGTTCAAGCGCAAAGCAGCGGAGATTTTTGGCGTCCCGGTCGATGAACTCTTCGGTGCCGAAGTCCATGCCACCCAGGAGATCAGGAAGAAGCAGCTCGAATCGAAATCTCACGATTGATTGAAGAGGATGCCATGTATTTGAAGTATTTCCATCTGCGGGAAGAGCCCTTCTCGACGACTCCGGATCCGCGGTTTCTTTACAAGAGTCCCGTCCACCAGGTGGCGCTGGACCGGATCACCACCTCGGTGGCCAGCCGGCGTGGCATCAATGCGATTATTGGCGAACCGGGCCTGGGCAAGAGCATGCTGATCCGGACGCTGCTTAAGGGATTCAACACCGCTGTGCAATTCGCCTGGGTGTTCAATACGACCATGAATTCCCGCGAGCTGATCCGCTATATCTGCCGCGATTTCGGCTTCAAGCCGAAAGGGGAAGACCTCGGCGATCTGCTGATCGAGCTCTATTCCTTTCTCATTCGCGAATATGAACAGGGCCGCTTTTCAGTACTGATCATCGACGAAGCCCAGAACCTTCAACCCGAGGTACTGGAAGAGATCCGTCAGCTCTCGAATCTCGAAACGGCGAGCCAGAAACTGCTGCAGGTCATACTCAGCGGCCAGCCACAGCTCGATCTCTACCTTAACGATCCGGGGCTCATCCAGCTGAAACAACGCATCAGCCTCAAGGCGACGTTGCACCGGCTCAACGCCGGCGATACCGCCGCCTATGTGCAGCATCGCCTCAAGGTTGCGGGGGCGCGCAAGCAGGAGATTTTTACGCCGGCGGCCCTGCAAAGCGTCTTTGAGATCAGTGACGGGATTCCCCGGCTGATCAATCAGGTTTGTGACAACGCGCTGAGAGCGGCAGCGGAAGAGAAAGTGAAGCAGATTGACGCTGCGCTGGTCCTCGATCTCCTCAATACGGACCGGGTGATGGCAGCCCCGCCCGAACCGGTTGCTGTGCAACCGCGCGCCGGATCCTTCGAATCTGCAGGGGTGGCCGTCCGGCCGCAAGCGGACGTTATACCAGCAGCCACTGCGGTTCAATCCGGCCAGGCGGAGAGAGTGGAGCCGGCATCGCCGGTTGCACCGGCTCCGTTTCCGGAACCGGCTCCCGTCGTGGCGCCGCAGGCGATCCCGACGGGAACGCAAACGGCCGACCGGTCGGTGTTGCCCACTGCCGAAAGGTCGCAGCCGCGGCTGGCCCCGGCGGTGGAACTCGAATTGGTCTCCGGGTTTGACGGGCTCGACCTGGGTGAACTTGCTATTTTTTAGTAAATTATTAATTTTACATTTCTGAATGTGAGGTGTCAAGATGAGTGCAATCTTCGATGAGCTGGAAAAGATCGATGCCCAGGAAGGCATTGCGGCTCCCCCGTGGCCGGACGCCGCTGCATCCGGCCTGGCTGTGAATTTTCCTGCCAATCTTCCTGCGGAGGTTCTCTCCGATTTCTATGATCTGCGCGAATATATCCGCATCGCCGGACAGCGCAGCCAGATGCGGGTGCTTTCCATAACCAGCTCGCTCTCGGGAGAGGGTGCTTCGACGATCGCTACTGCCCTCGCCTTTCTGCTAGCCGCCAATGTTTCGACGGCCGCCGCGGCCGGCGCGGAAGCAGCGGCCGACAGCGTCGCCCCCGAGACAGCGGAACTGGATGCACGTCTCGGAGGCGCCGGCGGTCGTGAGACCGATTCCATGTTCCAGGCGGGCTTTACCGATTACATCCAGAAAAAGGCGGCCGAAGCCCTGATCCAGTCGATCCGCGAAGGCGGCGTGCTTCTGGTCGACGCCAATCTGCATCATCCCGGGATCCACTCCTCGTTCGGGCTGGAGGCGGGTGAAGGCCTGGCCGAGATCATCGAGCAAGGCCGGGATTGGCGGCAGGTGATCCGGTGCATGCCTCAGAACGATTTACACATCATCACGGCCGGCACGCCCCAGGGCAACCCGGCGGATGTAGTGGGATCGGAACGGCTGGCCGAACTGGTCGCGAGCTGGCGGGAATCGTTCCGTTATGTCATTCTCGATACCCCTGCCGTCCTCAATTATGTCGATGCGCTGGCGCTCTCAGCGCTCTCAGATGGAGTGATTCTGGTCGTGCGGGCCGGTCAAACCCGGTGGGAGGTGGCCCAGAATGCGAAACGCAAGTTGTCGGTCGCCCAGGCCAATCTGCTGGGTGTTGCGCTCAACCGTCAATAGGCCGCGGCAGTCGCTGTCGGCGGCCGAGGAAAGCGAATGGATCAAGACCCTTAAGGAAGGTATACAGCCGCTATGAGTTCTTATTCGTTGCAGGAAGAGAGACCGTTAGTCCAGCAGATTATTTTCATGCTTTTATTGACCGCATTGGGCGTCGGGATATCCGCCGCAGCCTGGTTCATCTGGGGGCTGCGGGCCGGTTGGTCGATGTTCGCTTTCATTGGTTTGCTCATGCCGTTTATGCTGGCGATGGTCAAGGATGTCCGCCGCTTTGTGATGTGGTGGCTGCTTTTCCTGATCCCGTTGGGACTCGACTACAAATTCTTTTATCAGCGCAGCATCTCCGGCCACAGCGGTATTGCCGTGGGAACGACGGAGATTCTGCTCCTGCTGCTGGTGGTGCAGTGGCTGGTGAATGCGGTCCGCGAACGCCATCAGCGGCGTATCTACTGGTTTCCGGCGATCACCCTGCCCACCTTGGCCTTGATCGCAATGGCTGCGCTTTCGCTGCTCGCCGCGCGAAATGTCACCCTCGGTCTTTTCGATATCGCTATGTATTTCAAGATGCTGGTATTTTTCCTTTTTTTGGCTAATAACATCCGCGACCAGAAGGATGTGATTCTGGTCGTCTCGGCCCTGCTGCTGGGCCTGGTGATGGAAGCGGGGGTCATGGTAGCGCAGTATTATACGGGATCGGCTCTGGGCCTGGTGGGTACAGAGGAATTGAGCAATTTTGTCGCCTACAAGCGCGATGCGCGCATGATCCTGCGTCCCGGCGGCACGGTCGGCAATGTCAATGGTTTTGCCCGCTACCTCGGTTATATCTTGCCGCTGGCCTCCATTCTCATGCTGACGACGCGGGAGCGCAAGCTGTTTTTACTCTCGTTTCTCTCCGCGCTCGGCGGTCTGGTCGCCCTGATCCTGACCCAGTCGCGCAGCGTCTGGGGAGCCTTTCTGATCGCCATGTTCCTGGCGCTCTTTTTTGTATTGATGCGCCATCTAGTCACTTTGCGGACGCTCAAACGAATGGGCGGTGCCCTGATATTGATCGGCGCTCTGATCTTTTTCTACGGTGACACCGTCTATAACCGCATTGCCGGGGATGATCATGGTTCAGCCAAGTCGCGTCTTACCACAGCGCGCGTCGCCCTCGAGATCATCAATGACCACCCGGTGATCGGGGTCGGTGTGAACAATTATGACAGTTATATTCGTCAGTACTGGCATATCGAGGATCCCTTCACCAAAGTCGCTGTTGTTCATAATAACTATCTGCTGATCCTGGCGGAGATGGGGGTCATCGGTTTCTCCGCCTTCCTATGGCTGCTGGCAGCGCTGCTGCTGCGCACGGTGCGGGCCATGCGCAGCCGCGTCAAGTTTTTCCGGGAAGTGGCGGTCGGGCTTTTTGGCAGCGTCGTCTGTTTTCTCCTGGCCAGTCTGGCGGATGGCTATAAATCGAGTCTGACGCTGATGTATCTCTTCTGGACGGTTGCGGCGATCACGGAGGCGCTGATTTATCTTGATGCCAGCTGGCGCGAGCAGACCCTGGACTATCTTGAGAAAAAGAGATCCTGAAATGAACTCCAAAGAGATCGCCCGCTTCATCGGCCGGCGGCCTTGGCTGCGCCGGATCGGCTACAGGTTCATCTTTCTCACCACCTTGCGCGAATGGTATATCGCCCGGGCGCTGCGGCGTCTCCTGGCTGTTGACCCGGACATCCGGTCGGCGCTCGATGCCGGTTGTGGCATGGGACAGCACACCTATGCGCTGTCCAAACGGCGGCCGGGATTGCGTATTACGGCGATGGAGCAGGATCCGGAGCAGAGCGCGGACCTCGCCGATTTTTTCCAGCGCAGCGGCATCAAAGAGGTGGCTGTGCGGTCCGGCGATATTACCTGCGCAGACCTGGGCGAGCCGGTGGATCTCGTGCTTTGCTGCAGTGTGCTCGAGCATATCGAGGACGATCTTGGCCTTTTACGGCGTTTTCATGACCATCTCCGCGAGAATGGCAGCTTGCTGATCTATGTGCCGCTTGCGGAACGCCGGGTGCTCAAGTCGCTGGAACGCCGGATCGCGGCCATGACCCAGACAACGGGCGATCACCTCCCCCACGGCCATATACGCTATTATACCCCGGAATGGCTCGAAGCGCGGCTGCGGCAATGCGGTTTTTCTGTTTTCCATCGCGAACTCAGTTACGGCCCCAAGGGGCGCCTGGCTTATGATCTGGTGACGCGCGTGCAGTTTAGCCGCTTTTTTCTGGTGCTCTTTCCCTTTTATCTGGTTCTGCTCCATCCCCTGGTGATGGTGCTCATGGCCATCGATTATTTCGGGACCCAGCGCGAAGGCAATGGCCTGCTGCTGGTCGCCCGTAAATTGCAGGTGCTTCCCAATCTGAGTGATCAGAATGCTGCAACGCTTAATTAGGAATACCCTCTGGCGCTCGCTGGCCGATGTCGTGGCCCGTCTGGGGTCGGCGCTTTTCTGGATCCTGCTGGCGCGTTTTCTCGGCGCTGGGATTTTCGGGGCGCTCTCCTTTGCCCTGGCGCTGATGGGTTTTTTCGAGCTGGTCTCCAGCTTGGGGCTCGGGTCGATTCTGACGCGTGACGCGGCGCAGGATCCGGCCGCTGCCGGCCGTTATTTCGGGCATCTGCTGATCATAGGCATGGCGAGCGCCGTGGTGGGCGCCATGGGGATGGTGGCGGCGGCCTGGGCGATCCGTCCTGATCCGGCGACGCTGTCGATTGTCATAGTCCTCGCGCTGCTCCTGCCGCTCTCCAGCATCTCGTACTGGAGCCGGGCCATGCTCGCCGCGGCGGAAAAGATGCAGTACATCAGTTTCGGTACCCTGGTCGAGAACGGCCTGTTGATTCTCCTCGGTCTGGGATGGCTCCTGACTGGTCGTGGTCTGACCGCGGTGGTGACGGCCCTTGTGGTCAGCAAACTGGCGGCGTCGGTGCTCCTCTTCACCCTGGCCCGGAGCCAGGCAGCCCGGCCGGTCTGGCGGATTGAACGCGGCATGCTGCGCACCATCCTGTGCCAGGTTCCGCTCTTCCTGACGATCGCCGTCTGCAATGGCCTCTTCTGGTCGGTCACCGTCGTGATGATCACCTGGCTGCAGGGTGAGGTGGCGGCTGGCTATTTTTCCGCGGCTTACAAACTGATCAGCTATGCGCTGCTCTTTGCGGTCGCCTTCAGTCAGGCGCTCTTTCCTGTCGCCGCCCGTCTGGCGCAGCAAAACCGGGCGCTTTATCTTGCCCTGCTGCGGCGCGCCCTCTATTATCTGCTGATGCTCTTTCTCGGTGTGGCGCTGACGCTGAGTCTGCTGGCTAGGCCGATCATCTTGCTGCTCTATGGACCGGGGATGGCCGGGGCGATTCCGGTGTTGCGGGCGTTGGCGTGGATGGCGGTACCCTACGGCCTGATCCCGGCCCTGGCCTACACGCTGGTGAGCCATCATTATCAGCGCCGCGACATGTGGGCCAATCTGGCGGGCGCCCTCGCCGTGATAGCCGGCAACCTGGCGCTGGTTCCCGGCTGGTCCGCCGCCGGAGGCGCGCTGGCGATGGTGGCCGGCGCCTGTGTTTTCGCAGGGATCGAATTCGGATCGGTCTGCACCCTGCTCTATCCTCTCAAACCCGGCCGTAGCCTGCGCCGCCTGGGGGCTTCGGCAGGTGCGCTGGCGCTGACCCTGGTGCTGCTGCGCGAAGCACCCCTCGTATTGAGCCTTTCGCTCGGTTGTGGCATCTACGCGCTCGCTCTCTGGCTCTCACGCGCCATCGACCATCAGGATCTGATCCAACTCTGGCGCTCCGCTTTGCCGCTGCGGGAGGAGGGACTGGCATGAAAAAATCATGCGTAGAAGTGTCGGTAATCATCCCTTCGCGCAATCGGCTTGCCGTCCTGAGCCGGGTGCTCGAGGGCCTGGAGCAGCAGGATCTCGAGCCGCGCTACTTCGAACTCATCATCGTCGACGACGGGGGCAGCGACGGGACCTTCGCGTTCTTGCAGAAACAGGCTGCTCGCACGCCCTTCGCGCTCATTCCGCTGCAGGGCAGAGGAGAGGGAGCCGGCGCTGCGCGCAACCTGGCAGCGGCGGCTAGCCAAGGGCGGGTGTTGCTGTTCCTCGATGCCGATACCATCCCCGCCGTCGGCTTGCTGAGAGCGCATCTGACGCTGCATGAGCACGGTGATGCGCCGGCCTGTCACATGGGCCGCATCGAGATGTCGGTCGAGCTTCAGGCGCCCGGCCAGGCGCGCTGGAATGAACTGATGCTGTGCGCTGACCATCCGGCCACCGGAGAGATCGACTTCCGCCGCTACCGCACCGCGAATACCTCGATGCCGCGTGCTGCTTTTACCTCAGCCGGCGGCTTTGATGAGCGGTTGCCGGCCGCCGAAGACCTGGAGCTGGCTTACCGGCTCGATCAGCAGGGCGTGCGCTTTTTCTTTCATCCTGAGATCGTCGCTGTCCATCATCACCCGCTCAGCCTTGCGGAGTATTACGACAAGGGATCGATCTATGGCCGGGCGGTGGCGCGCTGGCACGCGGCTTACCCTGAACATCACCTTGAGTTGGCCCGCCGTTTCGGTCTCTATGATGCCGGACTGGACTGGCGCGAGCGCTGGCGCTACGGGCTCAAGATTCTGCTGGTCAACCGAGTCTCTGTTCATTTGCTCTCGGCCCTGGGGCGGGGATGCCGCCGATTCTGGTTTGCTGCATCCGAACGGCTCTTCAAGGCCGCCTATGGCTATCATCTGCGCCGAAGCTATCATGCTTCCCGGCTGCAGCTGGATGTGGATCAGGTCCTCTTTGGGAGGTGACGCTACCATGAAGATCAGCGTCTTTGGACTGGGATATGTGGGGTGTGTTTCGGCCGCTTGCCTGGCTGAGATGGGGCATGAGGTGACTGGTATCGATATCAATGACGACAAGGTGCGTCTGATTAATCAGGGCCACTCTCCGATCGTTGAAGAGGGGCTCGAGGCGTTGATCCTGCGGCAGCGGCAGTCCGGCCGGCTTCGGGCCACCATCGAGCCCGTTGTAGCGGATCGTGATTTGGTCTTCATCTGCGTAGGGACGCCGAGCAACAGCAACGGCAGCCTGTATCTGGGCTATGTCCAGCGCGTCTGCACCGAGATCGGCGAGGCCCTGCGCGGCGCTGAAAAGCGCGTTACCGTAGTTCTACGCAGCACGGTGCTGCCCGGCGTAGCCGAAACGATCGCCCTGCCAGCCCTCGAGGCGGCCAGCGGCCTGCGGGCGGGAGTGGATTTCGGTTTCGCCTTCAACCCCGAATTTTTGCGCGAAGGCTCCTCCATCCACGATTTTTATCATCCGCCCAAAACGGTCATCGGGGTCTTCGACCAGGATTCGGCCGACCGGCTGGTGGAACTCTACCGTGACCTCAACGCCCCGATATTCCAGCTCTCCCTGGGTGAGGCGGCGATGATCAAGTATGCGGACAACGCCTTTCATGCCGTCAAGGTCGCCTTTACCAACGAAATCGGCCGGCTGTGCAAGAACTTTCAGGTGGACAGCCGCCAGGTGATGAACGTCTTTGTGCAAGATACCAAGCTGAATCTCTCGCCCTGCTATCTCAAACCCGGCTTCGCCTTCGGCGGTTCCTGCCTGCCCAAGGATATTCGGGCGCTGAGCCATTGGGCCAAGCAGGAAGATGTCGATATCCCCTTGCTCAATGCGGCGATGACCAGCAATGAGGAACACATCCGCCATGCGCTGCGGCTGGTCAAAGCCTCCGGGCATAAAAAAATCGGGGTGCTCGGATTGAGTTTCAAACAGGGCACGGATGACTTGCGTGAAAGCCCCGTTGTCGCTTTGGTCGAAGAGCTGATGGGCAAGGGATACGAGGTCGCCATCTTCGACCGGAATGTTTCACTGGCACGGCTGATGGGCGCCAACAAGGAGTATAT
Organism: bacterium; assembly: GCA_035419245.1. NCBI lineage: Bacteria > bacterium. The sequence goes on from DAOLSP010000002.1 coordinate 376,466, forward strand.
CGAACGTGAGGTACCCCATATCGCCCGGTTGATGTGCAGCACCATGGAAGAGCTGATGGCACGCTCCGAGGTGGTGGTCATCGGCAATAATGGCGAAGAATACGAGCGGGTTCTGGGTGATCTGCGCAACGGGCATAAAATCATTGACCTGTCAGGAATGAAGAATGGCAAGCACAAGCATATTGAAGAGGTTAACTATGAAGGGATTTGCTGGTAGAATTCTGATCATCGTTCAGAACCTGCCCGTGCCGCTGGACCGGCGGGTTTGGCTCGAGTCGACGACCCTCCGCGACAACGGCTATCAGGTTTCGGTCATTTGTCCGGCTTCCAGAGAATATTCGGCCACCTTCGAGATCATCGACGGCATAACCATTCGCCGCTACCGCATGCCCTTCGAGGCACGCGGCTTCGCAGGTTATTTTGCCGAATTCCTCTATGCCTGGCTCCAGACCGCCCGGCTCTCGATCAAGGCGCTGCGGCAGGAGGGCTTCGATGTCATGCAGGCGTGTAATCCGCCGGATACCTATTTCCTGCTTGGATGGATCTACAAATTGCTGGGCAAGGAGTATGTTTTCGACCATCACGACCTCGCGCCCGAGATGTACTCGGCCAAATTTGGCGGCCGCCGCGACCTGTTGTATTATGCCCTGCTCTTCCTCGAAAAGATCACCCTCAAGACGGCCCGGGTCGTGCTGGTCACCAATGAATCCTATCGCCAGTCCGCCTTGAAACGGGGGCACAAGGATCCGGATGACCTCTTTGTTCTTCGTACCGGTCCGGATCTCACCCGTCTGCATCCCGTGCCTCCCGATCCCGCCCTCAAGGAGGGCCGGCCGTTCCTGGTCTGTTATCTCGGCGAGATGTGCCCCCAGGACGGGGTTGATTATTTGCTGCATGCGGCGCACTATCTGCGCTTCTGGCTCGACCGGCGCGATGTCCGCTTCGTCCTGATCGGCGGCGGGCCGGCGGTGCCGGATCTGAAAAAGATGAGCCATGACATGGGCATGGATGATTTTGTCCACTTCACCGGCCGGATCAGCGACGAAGACCTCGAGCGCTATCTCTCGACCGCTGATATCTGCGTCGATCCCGATCCCTGGTCGGAATGGGCGAATAACTCCACCATGAACAAGATCCTGGAGTACATGGTATTCGCCAAGCCGATTGTCTGTTTTGATCTCAAGGAGATTCACTATACCGCCCGCCGGGCCGCGCTGTATGCCCGGCCGAACGACGTGCGGCTTTTCGCCCAGAAGATCAACGTGCTGCTGGACCATCCGGAGATGCGCAGCGAAATGGGTGCCTACGGCAGGCAGCGGGTGGTCAACGAACTGGCCTGGAGCCATACTCATCCACCGCTGCTGGCTGCCTACGCCCGGGTCTTCAACCGCACGGCGCTCGCCCGCAAAGCGGGAATGACCAAGCCTGTACTGGCTTTGCCAATGCAGCCCATAGAACTCGATCGCTTGAATTATGAACATCTGGTGCATTGAGGAGACAGCAATGCGCATCGATCACCTCCTGTTCGCTGTGATGCTCATGCTGCCGCTCGGATTCCTGCAGTGCGGCAAAAATCCCGCCGGACCTGATAAGAAAACAGAGAAGGGCTGGAGCGCCCTGCCCCTGGATATTGCAGAACGCAAAGTTCAGTGTATCGCTGTCCAGTCGGATAACGCCGCTACCCTCTATGTCGGCCTTTTCGACGGACTCTACAAGAGTACCGACAGCGGCAAGAGCTGGCGCGGGATCACCGCCGGGCTGATCAGCCGCGACATCCATTCCCTCGAAATCGTCGCCGGGAAGCCGCAGGTACTGTACGCCGGGAGCAATGGCTTCGGCATCAGCCGAAGCGAAGATTACGGGGAGAGCTGGGTCAACATGCGCGGCGGGGTTGAAAATACCCTCGTCGACCAGATCCATCTCGTCAACCAGCATGACGAGGTCATCTGGCTGGCGACCGCAACCGGCCTCTATAGCAAAAAGAGGGATGAGCTGACTTGGACCGATACCTATCCCGGTTGTCGCCTGGTCCATTCGATCACCACACTGCCCGGGAAGCCGGACACGGTACTGGCGGGACTGCTCTATATAGGGTTTATACGCGGCGCTTTCAACGCATCACTCAGGCGCTGGTCCTGGACGGCGGTCAATAACGGCATCCCGGAACGCAGCGGCAATCATGATTGTCCGAACCAGATCGGATTCGCCGGGCCCGATTCCAGCCTGGTGTACGCCGTCACCCAGGATGGTCACTTTTATATTTCTCAGGATGACGGCCTCCATTGGGAGCGGAAATATTACACCGCTGACACCGAGACCGGCGTGGCCATGATCACCCATCCCAAACTGCGCGATCGCCTCTATCTGGCGACCCGGCATCAAGTCTACCGCAGCACCAACCGGGGTGCAACCTGGACCCGGTTGACGCGCAACATGCCGGCGGTCACCATCACAGCCCTGCAGGTGGCACCAGGAGACCCTGGGGTGATCTATATCGGCACGGAGGACAATGGCCTTTATCACTATGTCGAAGCTGAATAGCCGCCGAGGCGGAGCAAGGATGTGACCCTTTCAGGCAGCCATATGACGCGGCGCAGCGGCTGGATCCTGTTTGCGATCCTGATCGCGGCCTTTGCCGCCCGCTTCATCCTCATCGCGCGGCTTGACCACCGCATCGTCTACAGCGATGAAAAGAAAAACCTGACCCTGGCAGCCAACCTGACGGACGGCACAGGCTATGTTCTGGATGATGGCCGGCCGACGGCGGTCATCCCTGCAGGATACCCGCTCTGGCTTGCAGCGCTGCGTCTGGCTGGCCTCGACCAACCCGGCGAAATCCGCCTTGTCCAGGTTGGCCTCAGTCTGCTCACCCTGATCACCCTCTTCGGCTTTGCGCGCAGCCTCTTCGGCGTGCCCGCCGCCCTTGCGACAGCGGCGGGATGCGCCCTGTACCCCTATTTTATCTTCCTTCCTGGCACGATTTTGGCGACTACACTCTTCAGCCTGCAGCTGGTGCTGGGGTGTTGGCTCTATCTTCAGGCGATAAGTAATAATAATAACAAGCTCTTGTTCTTTGATGGAATCATCTGGGGATGGGCGGTTTTGACCGTAACCACCGCAGGTGTCCTCGCCGGCGCCACATTACTGTGGCATGCATGTCACTTCCGCAGCGGCGGACGGGCCCTTCTGCGCCAGGCAGCACTCTTTCTGACCGGCATGATGCTGGTACTCCTGCCCTGGATGATCCGCAACCAGGTGAAGCTGGGACATGCGGTGCTGGCCACCAACGGCGGCTACAACTTGTGGCTGGGCAACAATCCGCATAGCAATCTGGATGAACCTTGCAGCCAGCTGACGCCACCGGAGATGGATGCGGACATCATCCGTTCCGACTCGGAGGTCTTTGCGGACTCGCTCTTCCGGGCCACAGCGCGTTCCTGGATCCTCGCCCATCCCGGTGCCTTTGTCCGCCGCAGTATGCTAAAGGCCCTCTATTTCTGGAGGCTCGATCCCTCCCCGGTAACCGCGTCCTATTTGCACGGCGGCGCCTGGATCCGGGTAGCGGGCTTGTTATCGTTCACGCCTCTCCTGGCGCTGGCCTTCTGGGGTTTCCGGAAGGCGCCGCCGGCGGTGCGAAAGCGGCTGCTCCTTTTTCTTTATTATGCCGTGGCCTTCACCGTTGTGCATGCCGTGATGATCGTCAAAGTGCGTTTTCGGCTGCCCTTGGACCACTTGGTCGTCATGATGGCCGCCTATGGGCTCATTGCCGCCTCGACCTCCAGGCGGAAACGTTTCATGGAGAGGACTAGGCCGTGAATACCACTGAGAAGAACCAACCCTCCGCCGGACCATCGCCGCTTTCGGAACGGCAACGCCGGCTTGGGCATGAAGTGCGCTCCACCGCGCAAGGGCTTCTCGGCTATATCAGCATTTTCAGCGATGAGATGAAGCAGCGATTGACACCGGAAGAGATGATCCTGATGGAGCGCATCGGGCACTATGGCAAACGACTTTCTGAACTGAGCATGGAACTGTTGAACGAGATTCAGGATCTCACCCGGCAGCTCACCTCCCGGTAATTGGAATAGCATATGAGGATTGGCATGAAGCGGAGAGCATTCACAAGAAAGCGGAAGTGGAACGTGCGGGTGATTTTCGGCTTGCTGCTGGCTGGGCTGCAAACGGCCTTGACGGCCGCAGACCTGCCCTACCGGTGCACGGTTGTCGAATCGTCCGACCGGGCCCTGGTGTGTGATATCATCTTCGATTCGGTCCAGGTGACCCAATCCTTGAGCAAGGGAGAATGGATCACTGAGGTCGCGCTGCCGGGCGCCTCCTTTACCGATGACTACGATCTGCCGCGTCTCCCGGTCACCAGTCTGGTGCTGGGCGCCCCTGCCAGCGGGCGCGTCCAGCTCACCCGGATCTCCGAAGAAAGCACGACCCGCAGCGTGGGCTCACTCCGTCTGGCCGACAAACCGCTCTATACGCCGGTCGATTCCGAAGGCCGCGAACAGGGGAGGCTCTCTCTGGCCGACCGCGAGGAATGGTATCCGGCGCAAACAGCGGAGCTTGGCCTTGATGGTTTTTTTCGCAGCCAGCGCCTGGTCCAGGTTTATCTCCACCCGGTCCGGTATGCCAGCCGGACCCAGACTCTAACCATCCTGCGCCGGCTGCGGTTGCGGCTCGACTTCGTGACCGAATCCGGGACCTACAGCCTGGCGCGGACGGCTGCGACGCCGGTGGAACCGGTGGAGTGTGAAGAATTCTTGCGGTCCATGCTGGTCAATTACGAATCGAGCAAGCAGTGGCGCAGCGCCGGCAGCGCCCCGGCGGTATTGGCCAAAACCAGTGGTGCTGCGGAGCCGCGTCTGCGGATCGCTATCCGCGAGGACGGCGTTTATGCCATCACCGGCAAGGAACTCGCCGACGCCGGCGTCAGCCTCGCCGCAATCCGTCCCACTGGCCTCAACCTCACGCATCGTGGCAAAAATGTCGCCATGCTGGTGGAGGGTGGCAGCGACGGCCGCTTTGACGCGCAGGACCGGATCATTTTCATCGGCCGTCATAACAGCGCAGAGACCTTTTATTACTCGCAGTATTCCGATAATGCCGTCTACTGGCTGAGCTGGGGGGAGGGCGCGGGCGCTCGCTTCGCCGAAACACCGGCCGCACCACCGCAGAACGCCGCCGATACGCTGAACAGCGGGCAATTCCGGATCCACCTTGAACGGGATCTGCTCTATGAGCGAACCCTCGACAACAGCGATGCCACCCTCGACCATTGGTACTGGGCTTCCGCATCGTCCGACTATGATTTTACCGTGCCGCTCCCGATCGATCATATGGTCCCCGGCGGACCGCTCGAGATGACCGTGAACATGCTCGGCCTGACGCATATTTATCAGGCCAATCCCGATCATCACGTCCGTCTTTATCTCAACGATCAGCAGGTGGATGAGGCCTATTGGGACAACCAGACGGCGGTTACCCGTACCCAGACGATTGCGAATCCGAAGATCCTGGCGGCCAACAACACCCTGCGGTTCAAGTTGCCGCTTGATCTTAAAAATGTCAGCATCGACAAGATCCTGGTCAATTCGATCGATCTCCGCTTCGCCGGCCGGCTGGTGGCGAAAAAGGATTCGCTGCGCGTCCTTCTGCCCGCCAGCGGGATAAGCATGGTACGTCTGGACGGATTTTCCAGTGAACGGATTTACGCCTTCACCGAGGAGGGGCAGATCCTTACCGGCTACCAGATGAAGCGGCAGGGGGGCAGCTGGAGCTGCTATCTCGGCTATCAGGCCGAGGCGCCGCGGAACCTCTACGTCGTCGGCGGCAACCGTCTGGCATCGGTGGCCTCGATCACTCTAGACAATCCCTCCGATCTGCATGACCCGACTAATGGCGCCGATTATATCATCATCACCCACGCCGATTTCAACGCGCAGGCCCAGCGGCTGGCGCAGTACCGCGCCGCTGAGGGATTCCGCACCGCGGTGGTGGATGTGCAGGACATCTATGACGAATTCAACGATGGTATCTACGACCCCAATGCTCTGCGCGATTTCATCTCCTATGCCTATTATAACTGGACCCGTCCTGCGCCGCTCTACGTGCTGCTCTTCGGCACCACCACCCATTTTATGGACAAGCAGGCTGGAGAGCGCCAGGGCTTGAAATCCTTCATCCCGACCCTGATGGTCTATACCAATTCCTGGGGCATGACCTCCTCGGATAATGCTCTGGTCTCGGTGAGCGGCAACGACATTCTGCCGGATCTCTATATTGGCCGATTCCCCGTAAGCGACAGTGAGGGGGCGAACACGGTGGTCCAGAAAACCCTCGATTACGAACAGCAGCCGGTCATCGATGAATGGCGGCGCAGCATCGGCATGGTGTATGCCGAAGGCGACGGCGGCCGCTTCATTCGTGACGCCAACGAACTGATCGCCAAATACACCCCTCTGAGGGTCGTGACGAATCGTCTCACCACCCTGCAGGGTTCAGTCTATTACGGCAATACCGAGACTCTCGCCGGCCTGATCAACAAAGGGCAGAGCCTCGTCAATTTTATCGGCCATGGCGGCGGTGGCGTCTACTTCGATAACGAGCTGTTCAAGATCGAAGATGTCAAACGGCTGAACAACAAGAACCGCTATCCGGTCGTTTTCAGCATGACCTGTTTTGTCGGCCACTTTGATAATCCCGAGATGCCCTCGCTGGGCATGCAGCTGGTGCTCGCCAAGGATCGCGGTGCGGTCGCTCATTTCGGCTCGGCGGCCAAAGCCTCGGCCGATGGCGATTATTATCTGGATATCGCCCTCTTCAACGCCATCTTTGCGGAGAATGCGCGGCGCATGGGTGAAATCATCACCCTTGGCAAACTGCTGTTAATCCAGAAGACCAATGGTTATTGGGACAACGTCCGTCACTTTGTCCTGCTCGGGGATCCGGGCCTTCGCTATCACATTTCCGAGGAGGCGGTCACCATCGAGCCCGCGAAAAGCGCCTGGCTCGATGGTGAGACGATCCATCTCAGCGGCCGGGCCAGCGCCATCAGCCAGGGTACGGCGGTGGTGACTCTAGCCAACGAGGCCGACTCCGTGGTGGCTCGCAAGGAGGTGCCGCTCAGGAATGGCGAGTGGCAGTGCGACCTCATGACCCTCGACACCGCTACCCTCAGCCTGTTCGGCACCGGAAAGGCGACCGCGCGGGTCTTTGTCAGCGACAGCCAGCATGATGCCGCGGCGGCGGTCACTCTTTCTGTGGCAGGGCACGCCCTGGTTGGGATCCAGACCGACCCGGTTTCGCCGGTCCATCAGGAGCCCTTTTATTTCACGGTCACCGTCGATGAAACCGCCCTTGCCAACCGCGGCGGCGTGGCCGGCGTAAGCCTCAACCTCTCCACCAATTCGGTGGAATGGCAGTCGGTAGCCCTGGAACGTCAAACCGGCGGGTTTTGGCGGACGCCGTCCGGCCGCAAGCAGAATGAAGGCTCGCGGATTTATTATCAAAGCGTGGTGACCGCGGGCAATGGTGACAAGATCGTCGGCGAGATCCGTAACACCCTGATCGGCTATCGGCCCGATCTGTCAATCGATCCGACTTCGATTAAGATCTCCGGCAATCCGACCCGCATCGCCTTCCGCCTGAAAAATTCCGGCGACAAGCCGGCGGCCAATTTCAACATCATGGTGACCGAGGGGGTGAATGCCTCCACCTACAAACCGGTTGGCGACAAGCTCAGGGTAGGCTCGATCCCTGCCAACAGCGACTCTGTGCTCACCCTCCTCTGGAACGCTCCCAATGCCGGAGAGCGCAAGTTCTGGTTCCAGTGCGATGCCGACAACCAGGTCGAGGAGAGCAACGAGGGCAATAACGTCACCCTGGCTACCGCTCGGGTGGTAACCGCTGAAGCCGGCACCAACGGGCCGCTCTACCTGCCCGAGAGCAACGGCTACATCGATATTCCGGCCGGAGCGGTAGGCCGGACGACCACCCTGACGTGGAATCAAGGATGGGATGATAACCAGACCAAGTCAGCAGCCTGGTCGGGACTGCTGCCACTCAAATTCCGCTTCTCCACTGGGACCATGCTCTACAGCTATAGCCTCGCCGACACCAGCCAGGCACTGATCAAGGAGGTCACGGTGGTCGCGCTCTTCGATCCGCAGGATGCCCAGAACCAGCTGCTTGTCCGTAACCACAGCCTGCGGTTGTATGGATGGAACGCCCGGACCGGCACCTGGAGCGGATTGAAATCGGTGGTCGATTCCACGCAGGGGACGGTTACCGCCATGCTGCCGGCCTCGCTGCGGGCTTTCAGCTTGTTGGCCAGCCAGGATGCCGAGCCGCCGGTGATCACGCTCAGCGTCGGCGGCCAGAACTTTGCGGATGGCGACGCGGTCTCACGCACGCCGGTCTTTACCGCCTACATGGAGGACGCAAGCGGCTTCGATCTCGGCGGATCGGGGATTCACGTCACCCTCGACCACCAGGCGGTGGAGCCCGGAGCGTATTCGCTCTTCCAGAGCCCCGACGCGCGCCGTTCGCTGACCCTGACCTTTTCGCCCACGCTGGAAACCGGCTCCCACACCCTGGCGGTGGAGGTCGCGGATATCAACGGCAACCCGGCTTCTCTTGAGGCGCAATTCTACGTCGACGGCGTCTTCGCGCTGGTCAGCCTCGCCAATCACCCCAACCCATTCCAGCAGGAGACCACCATCGCTTTCAATCTCAGCGAGACTGCCGCCCGCATCCGGATCGGGATTTATACCGTATCTGGACGGCTGATCCGCAGCTATGAGCTGCAGGGCGTCACGGGTTATGTGGAGGTGGATTGGGATGGAACCGATGCCGACGGCAATACGGTCGCCAATGGAGTCTATTATCTCAAATTCGTCGCTGAACAGGGCGGTAAACGTCTGGAACGTATCGAAAAAATGGCCAAATTGCAATAAGCGAGAAAGGGCATCGCGCATGGCAACGACATTTCAGCCCCGGAAGCGCAACGGGTTTATACTGTTCCTCATGGCACTCCTGTCAGGAACGACGGCGTTACAGGCAGGGGAGTATGCGGCGGATTTTACGCGCATCGGTGTGGGGGCCAGGGCCATGGCCATGGGCGGCGCTCAGGTCGCCATCGCCAATGATGCCAGTGCCAGCTATTGGAATCCGGCGGGATCCGGAGGGCAGGGGCATGGGGCCATCCAGTTCGAACATATGCCGATGTTCGACGGCCTGGCCCACTATAATACCGCCAGCGTCCGTCTGGCCTTCAATCCCCAGACCAGCGTCAGCCTGAACTGGATCCGCCTCGGCGTGGACGATATCCCCCGCTACGACGCCTTACACGGCAGTCGCCTCGACCGCTATACCACTGGCGCCGGCCGCTCCGACGGTACCCCGTTGGGTTATTTCAGCGACCGCGAAGATGCCCTCTTCATGTCTTTCCGGCGTAGCATGCTCTTCGATCTGACCATCGGCGGGGATCTCGCCGGGACCGTCCTGCCCGCCGAACTCTCCTTCGGCGTCAGCGGCAAGTATCTCCAGCAAAAACTGGACGGTAACTCCGCCAGCGGCCAGGGGCTCGATGCCGGCATGCTGCTGCGGCTCATGCCTGGCTGGCAGGACGAACCCGAGCCGCTGCATTGGGTCGGCATCGGTGCTGCGGTGCATGACCTTTCGCGCACCCAGCTGAGCTGGAATACCGCCACGAATCACAAGGATGCAATCGGCCGAGGCCTGCAGGCTGGGGTGGCGGCCTGTTATACCTGGACCCCGTTGCGCCTGCGGATCACGGCTGGATACGACCGTCTCTTCTGGAGCGAAGAAGGCAACCGCGCCGGGGCCGAGCTGACCTTTTTCAAAGTGTTGAGCATTCGCGGCGGCTATTACCGCAGCGAGCTGACCGCCGGGGCCGGTCTGGAACTGGCGGGCTTTTGTCTGGATTATGCCTTTATCGGCGGTGATCTCGGCAATTCGCACCGCATCACCGGCGCATTTCGCTTCTAACCGGGGGGTGCCTGTGGATCTGAATTTCTGGCTGGATCGCTGCTGGAGCCGCCGCTGGGGGCTGACCGCCCTGTTGGTCGCGGCGTTATACGGAGGAACCCTGACCTTCGGCCTCACCTATGACGACCTCCTGCTGGTCCGGAATTGGCCGCTGGCCAGCTTGCTCGCCGGATGGCATGAGCCCTGGTCCGAACGCTTCTACCGCCCCCTGGTCAACTATTTCTTCACCGCTGAATACCATCTCTTCGGCGCCGCGGGCTGGGGGTACCATCTGGTCAACCTCGCGCTGGCGGTGGTAATCGCCGGCCTCTACCAGGAGATCCTGAGCGGATTTCGCGTCCGAGCGTTCCCGGCCCTGCTTTGCGCCCTGCTCTGGCTCGCCTTGCCGGGAAACGGCGTCATCATTACCTGGATTTCCGCCCAAATCGATCTCTTCGCGCTTGTTTTTATGTTGGCTTCCTTTTGGCTGGCCCAGCGCGCAGCGGCGACCGAACACGGCCGCGCGGGCCATATTCTGCTTTCGCTCTTCATGGCCGCCCTGGCCTATGCCTGCAAGGAGATCAGCGTCACGCTGCCCCTGCTCATCGCCGCCTGGCTGGTCATCCTGCGCCCGGTATCGCGGCTCAGGGCCCTACAAATCGCCCTGCCCCATTTCGCGCTCTGGAGCGGCTACTTCCTCTGGCGCGCCATGGTCCTCGGAGCGCGCACGGTGGGGGAGCGGGGATTTTCCGAGCAGCCCTGGGTGGCGGCGCGGCCGCTTGCCGGCCTGGCCGGCATGGCCCTGCGTTACCTGGAAGCCCTCGTTTCGACTGTTTTCCCCGTATTTCTCATGCCGAGTTGGCTGACCGCTATACTCCTGCTCACGCTTCTGCTCTTGCTGCTGCGCTGGAGTGGGCGCGGTGCACTGCTCCAAGCCGGCCGGCCGGGATTGCTGCTGGCGGCCTTCGCCCTCCTTGCAGCCCTGCCGAATCTACTGGACGCTTCGCCGCGGCTTCTGGGGGTGCCGACGCTGGCGACGGCGGCGATGACCGTTCTGATCTGGAGCGCATCGTTCCGCCGCATGGCGCGGCGCCGTCCGCAGCTGCTGCTCCTGGCGGGGCTGCTGCTGCTATCCTATGTGCACATCAACGGCCGGGTGCAGGACTGCTTCACCCAGCCGGTTTATCAGTCGACACTCCAGTACGATGTCAACGATCGCCGCCGTTGGCCCTTCAGCGACCTGCATAATGTGCGGTATCATCTGCGTGAAACCCTTTTGAAGATGGTTCAGTGAAACCTTTCCCGAAAATTCCTCCGGCAAACGCTTATCGGCTGGCGCAGGCCGCGGCGGTGCTCCTGTTGGTGCTGCTGGCGGTTTCGCTCTGGCCGGCGACCCTCGATGATGCCTTCATCAGCTACCGGTACGCCCGGAACTGCGTCGAGGGGCATGGCCTGGTCTTCAATTGGGGCGAGCGCGTGGAGGGCTATTCCAACCTCCTCTGGATTCTGGTCTTGACCCCTTTCCTCAAGGCCGGAGCCGGGATCGAGTGGGTCTCCAAACTGATCGGCCTTGTCTGCGCCATCGCCGCCCTGCTCACCGCCCTGCGGCTGCTGCAGCGCCAGTATGGCGCTTCTGCTGCGACGGTTCTGCTCTTTGGCGTCTGGCTGGCTTCCTGCACCGGTTTTGTCTACTATGCCATTTCCGGACTCGAGACCCTCTTGTACACCCTGCTGTTGCTGCTCCTGGTTCGCTTTCTGATGGAGGAGCGGCACGCCTGGGCCGCGCTGGCCAGCGCGCTGCTCACGATCACCAGGCCGGAGGGGATGCTCTTGCTACTGCCGCTTGTGTTGTGCGCCTGGATGGGCCGGCGGCCAGCGGCAACAGCACCTGGTGCGGTGGGGCAGAGGCGTCGTCTCCCCTGGTGGCTCTATCCGGCCTTTCCCGTCCTGTTCCTGGCCCTGATCACCCTCTGGCGCTGGAGCTATTACGGTGCCCTGTTGCCCAATACCTTCAATGCCAAGATCAAGACGCACTGGGGCGTGCTTCACTATATCCTTTGGCATTCCCAGACCTTTGTTAATTATGCCTTCAAGAGCTTTGCCTGGAATGAGTGGGTCCTGGTTTTTGCTCTTTTTTATCTGCTCTTTCACCTGCGCCGCCGCGACACCGCTCCGGCGGCGGTGCTCGGCTGTCTGCTCTTTTTTGTCTGGTTCAGCGGTTCCGACTGGATGAGTTTCGGACGCTTTTACGTTCCGGCGCTGCCGCTTCTGGGTCTCTTTGCCTGGGCCGGAATCAGCAGACTCGGAGCCGCCACCGCGGATCGCGGGATTCGCGGTCCGCGGCTCAAAATCTGGCTGGCGCTGCCCATCCTATTCAATCTGGTCTCGTTTTACTATGCCGATGAGGAATTGGCCGGAGGGGGGACTATCAATCCGGCGATGCATAGCCGTCCGCATCGCACCATCGGAATGTGGCTGCGCAATCATGCGCGGCCGGAGGACCAACTGGTCGTCAACGAGATTGGCGCAATCGGCTGGTATTCGCGCTTGCCGATCATCGATTTAATCGGTCTGACTGACAAGACGATCCCAACATTCTGGAAGAGCGGGGATTTCGGTGCCTGCGCTAGGTACATCCTCAGCCGGAATCCACGTTATATCGCCTTGAACGACCGCCAGGCTCCCGGAGATGAGGGAATGGACCCGGTCCACCAGGCTCTCTACGACCGGATGATGGCCGATGGCTGCTACCGCCTGCTTTGCACCTTTCCCCTTGCCCACGGCAAGAATCTGCTTCTTTTCGAACGGCAGGGGCCATGATGAAGCCGAGTGAGCGGGGCCTCGTCCTGGTGCCGGGCCTGGCCGGGAGCGGGCTGCAGATCGCGCTGTGGGTTCTGGGCGGATACTACCTGGCTGTTTTTCTATATCTTGCGGCGCATCACATCGCCTGGCCTTTCGAGCTGGAGTGGATGGAAGGGGGGATGGTCGACCATGTACGCCGGCTGCTGCAGGGCAAGGCCCTCTATGCACCCCCCGCGCTCGATTTCACCGCCTTCAGCTACGGCCCACTCTATTTCTATGCCGCCGCGGCGATGGGCGTCCTCTTCGGGGCGGATTTCGCGCTCCTGCGTGTCCTTTCGGCCGTTTCCTGCCTAGCGAGTCTTCTGCTCATCGGCCGCTGGGTATGGGAGGAGAGCGGTTCCCGGCAAGCCGGGTTTCTGGCCGCTGCTCTTTACTTGGCCTGTTATCCGGTCAGCGGTGCCTGGTACGATCTGGCCCGCGTGGATTCCCTCTTTCTGCTGCTCCTGTTGAGCGGGTTCTATCTGATTCGCCGCCACCGGAGCGCGAGGAGCGACGCAGCGGCTGCGCTGCTGCTGGCCCTCGCCGCCTTTTGCAAACAGACCGCCGTGGTCATCACGTTGCCGTTGCTCTTCTGGCATATCGTCAACACCCCGGGGCCGCGCAAATGGATTTGGCCGGCTCTCTATCTGACCCTCCTGGGAAGCGGGTATGCCCTGATGCAAGACCTTACCGGAGGCTGGTTTTCCTACTACGCCTTCTACCTGCCGAGCCAACATCCTCCGGTCTGGTGGCGCGTCCACCATTTCTGGATCGATTACTTTTTCAAACCGCTGCCGTTCGCCACCCTGCTGGGTGCACTGGCGCTTGTCACCGGGGGCCGCCTGACCGGCCGTCGGGAGGGTTTCTGGCTCTTTTTCACTGCTGGATTTTTCGGGGGACCTTGGCTGGCCGTAGTCCCCTCGGGGGCTTATCATAATGTGGTTATGCCCGCCCACGCCGCTCTGGCCTTGCTCTGCGGCCTGGCTTACAACCAGCCCGGCCGCTGGCACCCGCTGGTTTCGGGAGCGGCGGTTGCGCAGCTCCTTCTGCTGGTCTATCTTCCGGGGCGCTACCTGCCCCCCCCGGCCGACCGCCTGGCGGGGGAAGAGCTGGTGCAGCGCCTGGCCGCTGTGCCCGGCCCGGTCTGGATACCCAGCCAGGGCTATCTCGCCGAGAAAGCGGGCAAGGCGGGCTCGGCGCATCGATGCGCCCTGGATGACGTGCTGCGCGGAGGGGTTAAAGCGGATAAACGGATGCTGCGAAGGGAGATGGAAGCGGCGCTGCGGGAGGGTCGCTTCGCGGTGGTGGTCACCGGCGCGGAGGGTTTGGCGGACAGTCTGGCAGGAGCCTATCAGGCCGGCGTCAAAATCTTTGCAGAGCCCGGCACCTTTCGGCCGATAACAGGGTGGCAGGCCCGGCCGGAATGGTGGTTTGCGCGCCGCATGGAGTGATCAGAGTCCTTCCGGAGCCGCCCCACTCCGAAAGCGGGCGATGGCCCGGGTAAAGCAGGCCATCAGACCCTCCAGGTAAAAGGTCTCCGAAAAATCACTATGGATGCGCTCCCGGCCGGCGAGTCCCATCTGCCGCACCAGCACCGGATTGGCGGCGAGACGGTCGATGCGCTCCGCCATGACGGTGGTATCGAGCCAGGGCACCATAAAGCCGGTGACATTTTCACGCAACCACTGCGGGATGCCGCCAACCTCAAAGGCGATGACAGGAGTGCCGTTGGCCATCGCCTCCAGACCCACCAGCCCAAAGGGCTCTGCCCACAGCGAGGGCATCACCACCGCCATCGCTTGACGATAGAGCTGTTGTAATGCTTCCCCCTGAACCCAGCCCATAAAGCGCACCCGGTGCAAAATCTCCTTCCTCGCCGCCAGGGACCGGATGCGGGCAGCATACCGTCCCTCCCCGGCTATCACCAGACGGACCTCTTCCCGGCAGCGCTGCATCACCTCAAGAAGCAGGTCAGCCCCCTTGTAGCGATCGGTAAGACGGCCGACAAAGAGGATCACCTTTTCCCGCGGGTACGTGGAGATGGGGTCAAAGGTACGCTCCGCTGTGAAGAGGGGGAGGGTGCTGACGCGCTCGGCGGCAAAACCATTACAGAGATAGGCCGTGCGCGCATACTCGCTCGCGGCTAGGGCCTGATGACACTGCTGTAGGGCGGCGAGCCGCTTGCGGGCCTGTTTAAGACTCTGCAGGCGCGGCCACAGGGATCCTGCTGCCGGGCGGCGGAGGAAATGGCCCCGGAGCAGACAGCGGTATCCGAGGGGGGCATCACAAAGACGGGGGAAAAAAAAGTCGCGGCGCGTCTCCTTGAGGCAGATGGGACGATAGTCATGGAACATCACCACCACCGGCCGGGCTTGCTGCAGAGCGGCTAATGCGTCATAATGGACGATATCCTGGACAAAAACGACATCGGGGTTCACCCTGGCCGCGAGATCGAGGAGTCGGCCGGGCAGATCTGCATTCCCTTTTCCCGGCAGCTGATCCAGGCCGGCAAGTTCGTAAGTGCCTGTGACCGGCAGGGATGCGCCGATATACTCTCCCTTGCGGCGGCCGTAGGCTAGGGTGACCTGATGGCCGTTGCGGTGGAGCAGCTGGATAACCTGCGTGATATAGCTCTCGATGCCGCCGGGATGACCGCCCCAGACGCTGTTGATCAGGAGTACCTTCATCATTCGCCCAGGTTGGCGGCGACTCGGGCGACTATCGCCTCCCCCGCCTCTGCACTCCTGTGGCCGGTCACACCCACTATCCAGTGCAGATGGTGCACGACGAGGACGCGTCCCTGATAGGGAAGTTCCACCTCGATTCGCCCCGGAAGTTCCGCGATCAATCTCCCCCGTTCCTTGAGGTTGGCTGTAAAGGCCGAGAAGGCGGCCAGGGACTGCCGGGTTTCCGCTGTGAGAACCAGGAAGGCCTGGAGCGTGTCGCCGGCTACCAGATACCGGGCCATCAAGCCCGCGGGAAAAGCCGATTGCCCGAGCATGCCCCGGGTGAAATACTGCAAAGAATGCGGCTGCTGTTCCGCTTGCGGCAGGAGCTGCAGTTCATGTGCCGGAGCAGCGGGCGGGAGGGAAGCGACGATGGCGCGGGCGACGCGGAGCATTTCATCCTGAACTTCTCCCTCAAAGGAGCCGGCGTTGATCTGCACAAAATAGCGGTTCTGGTAAAACCGGAGGTTCAATTCGGAGAGCGTTGCTTCCTCGCCAATCGCCGCAAAGGACAGTTCGGGGGTGCGATGCCGGCTATACAAGCCGAAGGCATCCAGCGGAGAGGCCAGTTCGCTGATATCGACGGTGTAGCTAAGGGCCATGTCGCTGCCCTTGATATAGGCAGCGGTGACCATTCCGACGAAGTGATAATCGTTGTAGAGTTCCGCCTCGCCGTCAATGTATTCGAAGAGATTGTCCGGACTATAACTTTGGGGTTCGAGGTCAAAACGCCAGCCCTTGTCAGCCAGGGGCGCCGGCAGCAGGCTGGTGAGTTGAAGCTCCTGCGCGCCGCAGCACGTTGCGACAGCGATCAGGGCGATCCAGGCTGCGCTCATTCGGTTCATGACAGGCCTTTCAGGCAAAACGCTGCACGGCGCGCTGGAGATTCGCGGCGATATCCACGCCATTACTGCAGGTGGCCGTGCATCCGGTGCAGCTCTGGCAGGCGGTGAGATTGACAGCGGGCGACAGTTCAGCGTAGGCGGTGCGCGCCAGCGCTTCGTCGCCATATCCTTCGGCATACATCAGGCAGCGCTGGATATCGCTGATGGCGACCCCGGAGGGGCATTGGGCTGAACACCGGGTACAAAACCGGCAGAGGCGGCTGTTGATCACCCGCCCGTAACGGTCGAGCGTCTTGCGGTCATTCCAGCCGAACGGTGCGCTCATGACTAAAAAGTTCTCGTTGAGCTGGTCGAAGGTGACCATGGCGGGAATAGCGCAGCAGACGTTGGGATCATTGAGGACCCATTTGAGGGCCGCCTGATGCGGATTGAGTTGGCCCATTTTGGCGTCCTCATAGCCGCCGGCCTGAGTCTTCATAGCGATGAGGCCCAGTCCGGCGGCGGCGGCCTCGGCGATGGCCCGGGTCAGATCGGGTTCGCATTTGAAATTGTAGGCGGCGAGTACGACATCGAAGAACCGGCCCCTGATGGCCGCGCGGATGACCCCGGCCATGTTGTTATGGGTCGAAAATCCGGCGAAGCGAATCTTGCCCGCTTGCTTGGCCGCTGCGAGCACCTCCAGCCACTGTGGGTTCGCCACCTCGTCATCGCGCTTGAGGCCGTGCAGCAGGAGGATATCGATATAGTCGGTGTTGAGTGCGGTCAGACTGGCCTCGATATCGGCGCGCATCCGTTCGCTGGTACCGACGGGGATTTTGGTAGTGATGACCACTTTTTTACGCTGGTCGCCGAGGGCCTTGGCGAGGATCTCCTCATTGTGGCCGTCCATATAGCGCCGGGCGGTATCGAAATTATTGATGCCGAGATCCAGGGCGTGGCGGATGACGGCCGGATCGGAGGTGCGCATGGCGCCATATCCGAGGATGGACATCTGCACGCCGGTCTTGCCGAGTTTGCGGTAGCGGACGGCTGCTTCGCGTTTCTGATCGCCGGGCGTACCGGCGGAAGCCGGAATGCCCCCCACCCCGAGCAGTAATCCGGCCGTAGTCGCATTTTTCAGAAAATGTCTGCGGGTGATTTGAGCTTTCATGGGGAGCCTCCATATGAGGGTACAGGCTTGCATCCAGCCGGCCGTTGGCCGTTCAGAATCAGGCTCTTGAAAATAAGCATAATTAGGCTCTGACGCAAGTAGATATTATCCTCGTGAGGTCCGCGGTGCTCCAGTGCGATTTGAACCGCAGGCCGCTCTTCCGCAGGTCATGGGCCGTTCGATGTATTCATCTTCGGCGGAAAAGAGGTAAAATTGTTCTTGTTTTTATGCCCTTTTGCCTTTATAATTAAAGAAACTGCTCCCATCGTTCGCAACGAGATCGCCATGCCCAAGCAAAGACTGACCAGCACCCAAATCCTGAAGCTGGTATCGCGCGTCTTCCCGCCGCTGTCCCAGGACCATAGCCTCGCCATCCTCGTCGATCTGCCGGCAAAGGAAGAGGACGATTCGGCGGCCTGGCAAGCACGCCGCCGTTTTGCGGTCACTCTGTATCAGACTCTGGCTGGTGCCGCAGCCCGGCTGGGGCTGGAGGAGGTGCTCCTGATCGCCTATGAGGCGGTCGGCGCCAACAATGGCGACCTGCCCCCGGTCTGTTACGCCCTGGATGGGCCGCTGCCCGCAACCGCGCCGGGTTTGCAGGGGGCGCTCGGCCGCATCGAAACCGAAGCACTCTTCGGCCGCTGTCAGATATTCATCGCCCCCACCGAATTCTCGGCCACGGCCCCGCTCAAGATTGCCGCCCGGCACCATGCCTTCCGCGCTGCGACCATGCCGGGGTTTTCGGAGGCGATGATCCCCGCCCTGCAGATCGACTACGAAGAGGTGGCGCAGCGGCTGGAGAACTTGAAGGGCAAACTGGATCCGGCCGACTCCGCCAGCATCCTCTTCCGGGTACGCGAGACCGAGCATTATTTTTTCGATATCGACCTGCGCCATCGCACCGCTCATCTCAGCACTGGCCGTTTTCCCGGCGCCGGCATGGTGGGCAATCTGCCTAGCGGTGAGACCTATATCGTGCCCTATGAGGGCGAACAGGAGCCCGAAAGCTGCACCCGCGGCGAACTCCCCGTCCAGTTCGGCGATGAGATCGTCCTCTACCATGTCGAACGGAACCGCGCCCGCAGCGCTTTCGGCAACGGTCCGGCCGCCCAGACCGAGAGCACACGGCTGCAGAACGAGCCCGCCTACGGCAACATCGCCGAGCTGGGATTCGGCATCCTCGCCGACTTTGGGATCGAGCCGGTGGGGGAGATCCTTCTCGATGAAAAACTCGGATTGCATATCGCCTTCGGGCGGAGCGACCACTTTGGCGGCTTCGTCGGCGCCGGACAGTTCTCTTCGCCGCAGGCGCTGGTGCACATCGACCGGATCTATATCCCGCAGTGTCAGCCCTTAATCGAGGTCGCTTCTCTCAAGCTGAATTATCCGGACGGCCGATCGGAGGAGATCATGCGCGGCGGCCGCTACCTCGATTTCGCTCCTTCCCGTGCCTGATTTTTTTGATAGGCGACGGGTATCCGGCAAGTTTTTCCTTGCATTTTAGCCTTTATTGCTGTATTTTTTAATATTTGTTGATCGAACCCATTATCCTGCCCCTGAGTTCGCATCGGCCTTCGCGATTCACTGCCCCATGCTGTTCCGCACAGGATGTGTGAACCGATTCCGCAGTATGAATGCCCATCCGGCCTATGCGCATCCTTTCAGGGTTGCAGGGGGAACCCCATGCTGAGTTCTTTGCAGCGAAAGACCGATGTGCGTATATTCTATATACCTTGTACGAAATTGCCCGAAGAAGATGGCCAAGACGGCGCCGCGCGTCAGTTGGTACTGATTTAAAAGTGCATCCCATCCAGGTGCACTTTTTTTTGTGCTTATCATCCCGCAGACCATGCGCAAAAGCAAGGAGAGACCACGTTGAGAGAGACTCTGGCAGCCCTGATCCACTTGCAGGACATCGATTGCGAACTGCGCGCCCTTGAACAGTCCAAGGGCGACCTGCCCCAGCGTATCGCCGCCTTGACCCAGGAGATCACCCGGTTCGAGGAGAGCATCACCGCAAAGAAGGGGGAGCTCGCCGCCAGCCGGCGCGAGCGGGACAGCGGTGCGCTGGAAGTCGCCTATCTGCGGGAGCAGCTGAAAAAATACCAGAACCAGCTCTACCAGGTCAAGAACAACAAGGAGTATGATGCGATCACGGTGGAGATCGAAACCACCGAGAAAAACATCGAGGCGCGAGAATTTCAGATGCTCGAGATGGAGGAGAAGGAAAAGGTGCTCCAGGCCGAGATCGAGGCGCTGCAACCCGTGCTGGCTGAAACCCAGCAGCAGCGCGGAGAGGCGCAAAACCGGCTCGATGCCATGCTGGCGGTGACCCGCGAAAAGGAGGAGATACTGCAAGCCCGGCGCCAGGAGACCCTCGCCACCCTCCCCAAGCCGATTTACAGCACCTACGAACGGACCCGGATCGGTCGCGGCGGCATCGCCGTCGCCTTTCTCAAGGACGGCTCGTGCAGCGAGTGCTCGACTCGCATTCCACCCCAGCGCGGCCTCGAGATCCGCATGATGAACCACATCTACCTCTGTGAGGTCTGCGGCCGGATTATGCTCTATGATCCCGACCGCGTCACCGTCTGTGGGGGAAGATAAATCAGTTTCAGGCTCCAAAGCAGGACAGGTGATCGCGTTCTCCCCTGCCAGGCAGGGGAGGATGAGGAAAGTCCGAACTCCGAAGAGCAGGGTGGTCCGTAACACGGACGCGTCGTGAGACGGGGAAAGTGCCACAGAAAGCAAACATCCCCGGCCCAGGCCGGGGTTAAGGTGAAAGGGCGAGGTAAGAGCTCACCGTCCCGGTGGCGACATCGGGAGCATGGCAAACCCCACCCGGAGCAAGGCCAAATAGGAGGGAAGAGGCTGCTCGTCTCGTCTGACCCTCGGGTAGGCTGCTTGAGGTGCGGAGCAATTCGCATCCCAGATAGATGATCACCCTCCCTGCAACCGCAGGGGGACAGAATTCGGCTTATCGGCCTGCTTTGGAGCCTTATTTGTATCGCCGGCAACGGCCGCCGGCTGCTAATCCCGTTAAATTATGACCATGGCTGGAGTACCGGCTCTATGCAACTCAGGTGGGATATCCTGAACCAGGTTTCCACAGAAGAGATCAGCAAGCTCTCGCAATCGCTGCGCATTCCCCCCATCATCGCCAGAATGCTGCTTTGCCGCGGCATTTCCGGCAGCACGGCCGCGCAGCGCTTCTTCGAGCCCTCCCTCGACCTGCTCTATGATCCCTTCCTTCTCCACGATATGCAACGCGCCGTGGACCGGCTGCGCAAGGCGATCCTCTCGGATGAAAAAATCCTCATCTATGGCGATTACGACGTCGATGGCATCACCTCGGTCTCCTTCCTCTACCTCATCCTCAAGGAACTGGGAGCGGAGGTCTCCTATTACATCCCGGACCGCCAGAGCGAGGGGTACGGCCTCTCCATCAACGGCATCGAGGAGGCGCGTCAATTCGGCACCAATCTGATTATCACCGTCGACTGCGGCATCACGGGGCATGTCGAGATCGATGCAGCGCACGCCTTGGGGATCGATGTCATCGTTTGCGATCACCATGAACCGGGCGAGACCCTCCCCAACGCCTATGCCGTGATCGACCCCAAGCTAGAAAATTCGACCTATCCTTTCCGCGAACTCGCCGGAGTCGGTGTCACCTACAAGCTGTGCCAGGGGCTGCTGCTGCGCATGGAGATCGATCTCTCGATCCTTGAAAATTATCTTGAACTGGTGGCGATCGGCACCGCTGCCGACATCGTTCCCCTGGTCGACGAAAATCGTGTTTTCGTCAAGGAGGGCATCGAGCGGCTCAATGAGAGTGAGAACATCGGCATCAGGGCCCTGCTCCAGGTGGCGGGATTGGGCGGCAAGGAGATCAGCACCGGTCACATCGTCTTCATCATCGCGCCGCGGATCAACGCCGTGGGCCGTATGGGCGATGCCCAACGGGCGGTCAAGCTGCTCACTACCGCTGATCCGGATGAAGCGATGGAAATCGCCAACATCCTCGAACAGGAAAATCGTCACCGCAAGAATGTCGACGAGGAAACCTACAGCCAGGCCTTGACCATCGCCGAAGAGCAGTATGCCCAGGGCAGCGCCCGCTCGCTCATCCTCCATCAGCGCGGCTGGCACCCGGGGGTTATCGGTATTGTCGCCTCGCGCGTCGTCGAACGCTTTTACCGCCCGACGGTGCTGATCTCGGTGGACAACGGGGTCGGCAAGGGCTCGGCTCGCAGCATCGAGGGATTCGATTTGCACGATGCCTTGAAACAGTGTGAAGATCTGCTGATCGGCTTCGGCGGCCACAAGTATGCGGCCGGGCTCTCGATTGCTGAGGAGCAGATTCCCGCGTTTCATGAGCGCTTCGAAAAGGTCGCGGCGAGCCGCTTGCAGGCGGAGCAGCTCATTCCCAAGCTGACCATCGATGCCGAACTGCGCCTATACGAGATCGATGCCCTGTTTCTCAAATTATTGCGCATGTTCGCCCCCTTCGGACCGTTGAATACGCGTCCGGTCTTTATGAGCCGCAACCTGCAGGTTTTCGGAACCCCCACCATCGTCGGCGGCAACCACCTGAAATTCAAGGTACGCGATGGTGGCGCGGCCTTCGAGGTGATCGGCTTTAATATGGGCGGCATGCTGTCGCGCATCCAGCAAACCGAACGTGCTCTCGATCTGGTTTATGTTATTGAGGAAAATGAATATAACGGCAGGAAAACCATCCAGCTGCGGGCCAAGGATTTACGGTAATTCCGTGCAATAGACCGCCCAACTGAGATAAGGAGAGAATGATGGATGCAAGAGACGAAAAAAGCAAGATCTGGATGAATGGCAAGTTCATCCCCTGGCATGAAGCGACCATCCATGTCATGTCGCATGTGATCCATTATGGCTCGAGCGTTTTCGAGGGGCTTCGTTGCTACGACACCCCAAAAGGGCCGATGATCTTCCGGCTCCGCGAGCACATCCGCCGTCTTTTTGACTCGGCCAAGATCTACCGGATGGAGGTTCCGTTCAGTCAGGAGGAGATCGTCCAGGCGTGCAACGACCTCATCAAGGTCAACGGCTTTACGGCAGCCTACCTTCGTCCTGTAGCCTATCGCGGTTATTTTTCGCTTGGCGTGGATCCGCGCAAATGCCCGGTCGATGTGGCCATCGGTGCCCTCAATTGGGGCAAGTACCTCGGAGATGAGGCGCTTGCTGCGGGCGTCGATGTTCGCATCGCCTCATGGCAGCGGTTCGCCCCCAACACCCTGCCGGCTATGGCCAAGGCGGCCGGCAATTATATGAACTCGGCCCTGATCAAGCAGGAGGCCAATGCGGATAACTATGTGGAGGGGATCGCCCTCGATGTCAATGGCTTTGTCAGTGAGGGCAGCGGTGAGAATGTCTTCGCCGTCCGCGATGGCATCGTCCACACCCCGCCGGTCTCGGCGAGCATTCTCAGCGGCATCACCCGCGACAGCGTGCTCCGCCTCTGCGCCGAGCTCGGCCTGACAGTGCGGGAAGCCCCCATTCCGCGCGAGCTGCTCTATATCAGCGATGAAGTCTTTTTCACCGGCTCGGCTGCCGAGATCACGCCCATCCGCTCAATCGACCACTATGTGATCGGGTCTGGCAAGTGCGGTCCGGTGGCAGCGCAGCTGCAAAAACGTTTCTTTGAATATATCAACGGGGAACGCGAAGACCGGTATGGCTGGAACCACTATGTCCGCTGATTTCAGCGAAGATGAGGACATTTATCACGCCTCGGCGCCCGGCTCGCGGCGGCGCGGACGCGAGATCGCGCTGCAAGGACTGTACGCCATTGAACTCTCAGGCGAAGCGGTAGCCAAGGTCCTCCGCGACCTTATGACCTTCCATGAGGAGGAGAGCATCATCCGGGACTTCGCCCGGGATGTGGTGGCCAAGGCGGTCGAACATCACGACGAGCTGGACCGGCTGATCCGCCAGCACGTCACCAACTGGGACTTTGACCGGATTGCCATCATCGACCGCATCATCCTGCGTATGGCCATCTGCGAGTTTTTGTACTTTTTTGATATTCCCCCCAAGGTCTCCATCGACGAGGCCATCGAGATGTCCAAGCTCTACAGCACCGAGCAGAGCGGCCGGTTCGTCAACGGCATTCTTGACGCGGTGCTTCTTGACCTTAAAAAGAGCGGCCAGCTGGTTAAAAGCGGCCGCGGCCTCCAGAATGGATCCAGCATCGAAAAACCGGAAACATCCTGAGCGCTTAAGTCGTTGTAATAGGCATACTGGTCCGGATGCCGCCCGTTCTCAGGGCGGCGCCTTTTTTTTGGGCCGGTCCTTTTGGCCCCCCATTCCCGAACTGAGGAAAATACTGCATGAGTTCATTTACCAATATGCTCTCCCGGCTGGTCGGCGGCACCAGCAACGAAAAACAGATCAGACGCATGAATCCGATTGTTGCCAAGGTAAACGAATACGCCGCCGCCTACCAGCAACTCAGCGATGATGAGCTGAAGGCCAAAACCCCCGAGTTCAAATACCGGCTCAACACCGGCGAAACCCTCGATGACCTCTTGCCGGAAGCCTATGCCGCGGTCAAGGAGACCTGTCGGCGCTTACTGGGGAAAAGCTGGCTGGTCCGCGGCCAGGAGATCACCTGGAATATGGTGCCGTATGATGTGCAGATCCTTGGCGCCATCGTTCTCCATGAAGGCAAGATCGCTGAGATGGCGACCGGCGAAGGCAAGACCCTCGTCGCCACGATGCCGCTTTACCTCAACGCTCTGAGTGGCAAGGGCGCCCATCTGGTGACGGTCAACGATTATCTCGCCCAGCGCGACTGCGAATGGATGGGCAAGATATACGAATTCCTGGGACTTACAGCCGCCGCGCTCCATGGCGAGATGAGCCCCGAGGAGCGCCGCGAAGCCTATAATGCCGACATCACCTATGGCACCAACAACGAATTCGGCTTCGATTACCTGCGCGACAATATGGCCGCCGATGTCTGGAACGTTGTGCAGCGCAAGCTCAACTATGCCATTGTCGACGAGGTCGACAGTGTTCTCATCGACGAATCGCGCACCCCGCTGATCATCTCCGGGTCGGTTGGTGCGCCGCGCAATATCTATTATGAGCTCAAGCCGATTGTCGCCAATCTCTACCGGCGGCAGATGGAGCTGGTGGCCGAACTGCTGCGCAAGGGCAAGGAACTGCTCGAATCGGACCAGGATGCGGGCGGCATGGCCTTGTTGCGCGTGCTGCGCGGGGATCCCAAGAACAGCCAGCTTCTGGAACTGCTCACCTCGGAGTTCTGGGTCAAGAAGCTGATCGAGGGCATCCAGGCGCAGTATGAGATCAACAAGGAGATGCATATTGTCGATGCGGAGCTCTACTATACCATCGACGAAAAGAGCCACGTTGTCGATATCACCGAGAAGGGCCGCATCTTTCTTTCAGGCGGCCGCGATCAGGATATTGTGCGCAAGATCGGCCTGCTCGACGCCCTCGACGAGCAGCTTGGCAAGCTGGTCGAGCAAAAGAATCCGCAGCGCTACTTCTCGACCGACGCCCTGACCGGCCTGTGCAACGGCATCTCGCTGGCGGGTCAAGTGGCGCTCACCGGCGCCGCCAAACCGCTCGACGAGGGCCTAGCCGCGGCCGCGGACCGGCTGGCCGCCCGTATCGCCGGCATGGCCGAGGCCGCCGCCGAGATTGCCCAGCAGCAGAAAGTGGACAAGGCGGCTGCCTGGCGCCAGCTCTACACCTGGTCGAAAAAGGCCGACCGCCTCGTCATCGGCCTGACGGAACGGGGCATGACCCGGCTCACACAGGGCGAAGAGGATGCCCTCGATCTCGCTCTCGCCCAGAGTTACGACCGTTTGCTCCATCAGCTCGAGCCCGGGGATGGCGAAGACCGCCAGGAAACCGAACGCCGCCGCGAGTTCGCCGCCCAGCTCTTTGAACTCGACAAAAACAGCAACGCTCCCGTCGCCCTGCGGCCCGAGGGCCGGATCGCACTCCTTGCTGTGCATCTGCAGGGCGATCCGCAGGGCGCTGCGTTCATCGCCCGGATGGATCAGCTGCTGCACGGGAACGATCCCCTCGACGCCCGGCGTCAAGAGTATTTCGAATTCAGCGACAAGGGCGGCTTTCCGCGCCATGTGTCGGAGAAAGGGCGTATCGCCTTGCTCGGCGGCAATCCGGACCTTTACATCCTGCCCGATCGCAGTCTGGTGGAGGAACGCGACCGCCATATCCAGGAACTGCTCGACCGTACCCTCAATCAGAATACCTTTGACTATACCGAGCGCGTCCGTGCCATCGAGGCGATGGATCACGATCTGGAGCAGCTCCATGCCCTGAACGGCGTCGAACAGCGCTTTTTCAAGCCGGAGGAAGGCGACGCAGCCCGCTTTCAAATTACCGCGCCAGGAGCAGCCTTTCTGGCCGATTTTGTGGAGGAGGCCCTCGCGGTTGTGGCGCAGTTCGATCGCGATTTGCGCGCCGAAAAACACCCCGCCGGAACGGTTCTGATGCCGGACGACCAAGGTGGCTATGCCGGACTCGCCAAGCCGGAGCGCGACCGCCTGCTCGGCGCACCCGATGCGGCGGTGCGCGCCAAAATCGCCGAGTGGCAGTCCCGGCAGAATCCCGGCACCCACGCCCAACCGGTCGCCCTGCGTATCAGCCTTGATGCCTTCCTGGCCGAGGCCTTTCCGGATCAAGCGGGGAACACAGCAGGCAGCCTTTCGCGCCGCTTCGAGGAGGTGGAACGCCTCGACCGCGCCCTGCAGATGATCTTCTCCTGGTACCGTCGCGGCGACTTCAGCGACAGCGAACGCTTGCGCCATCTGCGCCGGACTTTTGATGTCGACCCCCTCGTCATCCACGCCCGGCCGCTGCAGGAGATCCAGCTCAATGGCCTCTCCGAAAGCGGCATGCGGCTGCTTCCCGGAGCCGCTGAAGCGCGCAGTCAGGTCAGCAGCCGGCTCCTGCACCTCGCCGCCGACAAGGAACTCGAACCGCAGAATCTTTTCGATCTAGATGCCGAAGGACTCCCGGTCCGCCTGAAAAAAGGAGCGCGGGCGTTGCTCCTCGATGGCCTCCCCTTTTACAGTTACACCGAAGAGCTGACCCGGTTCCGTGAAGAGGTGCTCTTCCTCGCCACCAAAAAGGTCAACAGCCAGCAAGAGTATGAAAGCCTCCTGGCCAAGGAGAAGGCCCACCTGCGCGGCAAACAATTCCTCCTCGACGACCGGGAGATGGCGGAACTGATCCTCAAGGCGCACGCCCCCAATGAAACCCTCGCCGCGGAAGAGATCGAACAGTGGTGCCGCCTCCAGTTCGAGCGCAAGCCGCGCCGGCTCCTCGAGGAACAGCGCGAGGCCCTCTGGCAGGATTATACCGCGATCGAGGAGCGGGTGCAGAACATCTCACAGCTCTTACGCGCCTATACCCTCTATCAGCGCGACGTGGACTATGTAGTCAAGACCCTCGATGATGCCGACCTGCGCGGCCGCGTCTCCGGGCGCAAGGGGGCCAAGGCGGTGATGATCGTCGACCAGTTCACCGGCCGCCTCATGCCGGGGCGCCGCTACAGCGACGGACTCCATGAAGCCCTCGAGGCCAAGGAGGGGGTCGAGGTCCAGGCCGAATCCCAGACCCTGGCGACCATCACCATCCAGAACTTCTTCCGCCTTTACGACAAGCTCGCCGGCATGACCGGTACGGCCGAGACCGAATCCCAGGAGTTTTTCAGCACCTACAAACTCGAAGTGGTCGTCATCCCCACCAACCGGCCGGTCATCCGGAAAGACGAGAATGATGTCATCTTCCGGACGCGGAAGGAAAAGTATAACGCCATCGTCGAAGAGGCCATCGCCATGCACGAGGAGGGGCGCTCGGTGCTGGTCGGTACCATTTCAGTCGAGGTCTCGCAGCTGCTCAGCGACATGCTGACCCAGCATGGTGTGCCCATTGCCAACTGGCTCAAGAAAGGCGACGTCAGCCAGGAGCTGGAGTCGGGCCGCTTTCATACCGTGCTCAACGCCAAGTATCACCGCCAGGAAGCGGAGATCGTCGCCAAGGCGGGTCTACCCGGCAGCATCACCATCGCCACCAACATGGCGGGGCGCGGCACCGACATCAAACTTCATCCTGAAGTAGCCCGCCGCGGCGGACTCCACATCATTGGTTCGGAGAAGCACGAAGCACGGCGCATCGACCGCCAGCTGCGCGGCCGTTCCGGCCGTCAAGGCGACCCCGGCTCCTCCCGCTTCTACCTCTCACTCGAGGACGACCTGATGCGCCTCTTCGGCTCCGACCGCATCAGCACCATGATGAGCCGCCTCGGCCCGATGGAAGAGGGCGAACGGATCGAACACCCGCTCATCACCCGCTCCATCGAACGGGCGCAGAAAAAGGTCGAGGAGCGCAACTTTGAAATCCGCAAGCACCTCCTCGACTATGACAACGTCCTCAATGATCAGCGCAAGATTATCTACAAGCGCCGCCAGAACCTTCTCGGATTTGCCGGGGCGGAGGATTTCGTCGAATCCAAGGCGAAACTCTATTTCAATGAGGAAACCGACCGCACTGAATGGGATCTACAAGGCTTGATCGACAACCTTCAGAGCTTTTTCAAATCCGATACCCCCTTTGATGCCGAAGACCTCGACCGGCTCAAGCAGGAGGAGATCAAGGAGACGCTGCGCGAATGGGTGACCGGACAGATCGAAGCGGAGAGCCTGGAGCGCCAGCTGCAAATCCGTCACCGGCTGATGGGGTATGCGCCTTTCAGCCGCACGCTGGAGGAACTGGTGCGGCTCAAGATCCGGCTGCACAACGGCGGGTCGCGGGATCTCTCGCGCTGGAACATGGAGGGCATCCGCTACGAGCTTGAACGCATCTTTGGGAGTGCTCCGGAGTGGTTGAATACTCAGGCTGCAGGCGCGGAGGCTCCGGCTTTTGAGAACCGCATCGTCGCTTGGGCTGAGGCCCTTTATCGAGACTGCCTAGAAGCGGATCACGCCGGCCTCGATTTAGCCCTCTTCGCTACTCTGGCGCCGGAGGAAATGGTCAAGGCCGCGCTGCACGGCCTGATGACGCTGCATCTCAACGAGAACGCCGCGCAGATCAACTGGACGCCCGAGGAGTTTCTTCTTGACCTCGAACACCTCTTCGAGGAGCGCCCCCAGCTGGGGATCAACGAGCTCCGCACGATCCAGCGGCCGCGCATCGCCGCCATGGTTGAAAAATGGGCTCTGGAGCGCCTCCACAACATCGAGGAGAAGAGCCTGCGCCATCGCATTGTCGGCTATTTTTCCATGGGCTTTTTCATCGATGTGCTGATTCATTACGCCCTGGCCGAACTGGGCGATCCCCAGGCCCGTGCGCTCAACCCGGGGCAACAGGAATTTTTAGCCGCTCACTTTGGCAACGAAGCCGTGATCCACGACAGTCAGGAGAATGCCAGCGCACTGGCCCGGGCCCTGAGCCGGAGCGTCCATATTGCCTGCAATGAGCGGCTCGATGCAGTGCGCGAGGGGTATCTTCAGGCGATGCTCACCCGCGCCTCGATGGATGAATTCCTGACCGCCGCCATCCTGGCGTTGATCAAATCGATCGCCGCGGGCGAAGGCTCCATCGAGCTGCGGCAGCGGCAGCTCAGCAGCCGGGTGGAATTCATCCTACAGCAGCGGCCTCCCAAATCGCTTCCCGAGAGCCGCGACGAGGCGGTGATCGCCTCCTACGCTGAGGATATCCGCGCCTGGGCGTTGAAATGGTACGCCACCTTTGCAGACCGCCAGGAGCGGCTGCATCAGGAGAGCTTGAGTTCCGAGATCGTCCGTGATTCGGTTCTGATGATGATCGATGACACCGTCTATACGATGATCAACAACCTCCTCGGGGAGGAGGACGTACTCGACGATGCGGCGATCCGCCGGCTGGAATCGGAGTGCCGGCTGGTTTTCCGGCAGGCGCCGCGTCTCGCGGACGAGTCGGCCGAGGGCTACGAGCCCAAAGCGGTGATGGCGCAGGTGAGCCAGTGGGCACGGGCGATCTACCAGAAACGCATTGCCGAACTCGGCGCCGATCGGGCGACGCGCTACGAACGCTACTTTGTCCTCGAAAAGATCGATGAGAACTGGCGTCAGCATCTCAATGCCACCGATGAGTTGCGCGAGGGTATCGGCTTGCGCGGTTACGGACAGAAAGATCCGCTGCTCGAATACAAACGCGAGGCCTTTGATCTATTCCTCAAGATGAATGAGCGGGTCAACCGCGATGTCGTCAGCCAGCTGTTCAAGTTCTTCGACGTCGGCGGCGAGCTGGAGGAGCGGCAGATCCGTCGTGCCGAGCCGAAGAATTACAGCGCCACCCATTCGCAGGTGGAGACCTTCAAGCAGGCGCCGGCACCGCAGCCGCAGGCAGGGGGTGCCGCCGCGGTGACGCCGCAGGCGCCGGCCAGGGCGGCACAGGTGATCAAGGCGGCGCATGTAGGCCGTAATGATCCCTGTCCCTGCGGCAGTGGCAAGAAGTACAAGAACTGCTGCGGCCGCAACTGAGCAACCGCCGGCCCGGCCGCGCTCAGGCGCACCCGTTCGCGCCGTACCAGCCGCTCCGGCGCGGTTTTTCCCAAAAGGCGGCCGCAGCGATGGAAAGAGCTTGCTTTTGCAAATTTATTTCTTATATTGAGGTGGATGTCCGATATGTGCCATCCAACACGCCAGCATGGAGAATTGAATGAATAAAAGACTGCTTGAGATCATAGCGTATGCAATGAAGGAAATTAAAGAAAACTCTATTGAAAATATTGATTTACAGTTTATCACCGAGGTATTGCTGGAGCGGGGTTTTTCGGAGGAAGAGATTTCCGGGGCCATGGCTTGGCTTGTCAGCCATGGCGAAACCATTGACCGGATCATTCAAAAACAGCTGGAGGGCATGCCGCGGCCGGTTTGGCGCATGCTGAATGAGACCGAGCGTCAGGCGATTTCCCCAGAAGCCTACAGTTACCTCTTTCATCTGCGCGAGATGGAACTTTTGAATGATGATGACATGGAGACGATCATCGAGCGCGCGGTAAATATCAAGCTGCCTTCTTTGGATATCGAAGATATGCAGGATTTGATTGCCATCGTGGTTCTCGATTTTGAGAACAATGCATCCGAGGGTTATTTTCAGTATACAGCCAACCACCTGCCCAACTGAGGGGCAGGCCGGCCGGTGGATAGTGCGGCCGGCGCTGCATGGCATGGGGTGACACTAGTCAGGCCTCGCGGCGGTATGGGGAAGTGAATTTGACCCGCCGAAGAGCACGTGGGCTAATTTGGGCTCTACATGGCGATCTCATCATCACCGGATACCCTTCCGTACTGGATTCAACGTTTCGAACACGCCCTGGAAGTCGAACGACACTGTTCCGCTCATACCCGTCAGGGGTATAGGGCTGATCTCGCGCAATGGCGGGCTTATCTGACCGAGCGATTTCAGTCTGATCCCCCGGGTGTCGCTTTGTTGACGCGCCCGGCAGTCCGCGGCTTCCTCTCCCACCTCCTCCGTCATGGTTATTCCCCGCGTTCGATCGCGCGCAAACAAGCCACGCTGCGCTCCTTTGCCCGGTATCTGGTGCGGGAGTCGGTGCTGCCGGTGAATCCGCTCATCGCGCTCCGCACACCCCGGCTGCCGAAGCGGCTGCCGGATTTTCTCAGCCGCGAGGAGGTTCAGGAACTCCTGCGTCTTCCGGATTCGAGCTCCTTCACCGGTCTGCGCGACAGTCTGGTGTTGAAACTTTTTTATGTCACCGGCGTTCGCATCAGTGAGGCAGCTCAGCTGCAGGTTGCTGATGTGCAGTTATGGGATGGTGCGCTGCGGGTGCATGGCAAGCGCGACAAAACGCGGCTGTTGCCGCTGGGCCGGCATATGATTCAGCTCCTGCAGGCCTATCTGCCCTTGCGCCAGGAGATCGCCCGGCATACACCCCCCAGCGGTGGCCCGCTGCTGCTCACGGATGCCGGTGAGCCCTACACCCGCCAGCAGCTGGCCCGGGTCATTCGCGGCTATATGCTCCGCGTAGTCGATCCGGACAAGGCGCATCCGCATGCCCTGCGCCATAGCTTCGCTACCCATCTGCTGGATGAAGGTGCGGAAATCCTGGCCGTCAAGGAGCTTCTCGGGCACGCCAGTCTGTCAACCACCCAGATCTATACCCATGTTTCCGCGGAGCATCTGCGCCGCGTCTATAAACAGGCGCATCCTCGCGCCGAAAAGGAGTAACCACGCAGCTCTGGCTGCGGGACTCGAGTGCAACCAGCAAAGGAGGTCCATCCGATCGAACCTGCTTCCTTATTTGGCGCCGTTGTCCAAAGCATTCTTTGAAAGGAGGTCTGCCATGCGCGTCACATTCACGGCTCGTCACTTCAAACCTTCGGAGCGTCTAAAAGAACATGCTATTTCTGAGGCAGAAAAGCTTAAAAAATACAGCGATGGTATACTTGACATAGAGATAATTTTGGATTATATTAAGCAGGTGCAAAAAGCGGAGGTGGTGGCCAAGGTCTATGGCACGCGCCTCACGGTGGTCGAGGAGAGCGAAGATATGTACAAATCGATCGACTTGGCCATGGACAAGTTGAGCCGGCAGCTGCAGCGGCACAAGGACAAGCTGCGCGCCTTTGAAAACGACCGGATTGCGGAGAATGTCGAGAATCTGGAATCCTGAATGCATGGTCGGGCCCCCACGCGGGGCCCGACCGTTCTTCGAGAGCAGAAAATACGATGGCCGAACAAAACGAAGCTGATTTCATCACCGTTGAAACCCTCTATCAGATGAGCCAGAAGCAGGTCGGGCTGAGCATCGTCAATAATACGGCCAGTTTTTCCCGCAAGATCCGTGAACGTGAACTCCATCGGCCCGGATTGGCGCTGAGCGGTTTTGTCGACGTCTTCACCTACTGGCGCGTTCAGATCATGGGCAATACCGAAATCGGCTATCTGAACACACTGCCCCCCGAGGAGCGACGGCGCTCGATCATGACTGTCCTGGGATTCGAGCTGCCCTGCATTATCATCACCAACAATCATCCCCCGCCTGCAGAACTTCTGCAGATCGCCAATCTGAACGGCATCACCCTCTTCTCCACGGCCTTGAGCACCACCGCGGTCACCCATCATCTAAGCGAGTACCTTGATACCGTGTTCGCGGAGACGATGATCCAACACGGCACGCTGGTTGATGTCTACGGCGTGGGGGTGCTGATCACCGGAGAACCGGCCATCGGCAAAAGCGAGCTGGCGCTGGATCTCATCGAGCGCGGTCACCAGCTGGTCGCGGACGATGCGGTGCGCATTACCCGTATAGGCATGAACCGGCTGGAGGGCGCGCCCAGCGGAAAGCTCAAACATTATATGGAGATCCGCGGCCTGGGTATCATCGATATCCGGAGGATGTTCGGCATCCGTGCCATCCGCGGCAAAAAGATCATCACCATCAACGTCCATCTGGAAAGATTTTCGCCCGACCGCGACTATGAACGCATTGGGATCGACGAAAAGACCACCACATTCCTTGGGGTGCACGTACCGCTGGTGGAACTGCCAATTATGCCGGGAAAAAATATCACGGTCATCACCGAGGTGGTGGCGATGAACCAGAAGATGCGCGATCTGGGCGAGAATCCCGCGGAGGAATTCAATGCACAGCGCATCGCATCCATGCGCGCCCAACAAAAACCATAAAACTTCAGGCCCACGGCTACGCCGCTGGTGGGCCGAATTTCAAGGAGAGCGATGAAACACGCCATTCTGCTGACCCACGGTCCCATCGGCGAGGCCCTGATCGAGGCGGTACGGGGCATCATGGGCCTGGATGAGGGACTGCATGCCCTTTCGGTCACCGATATGTCGATCACCGAGATTGCATCGCGGCTGGAGGCTATGGTGAGCGGACCGGATGAGAAGCAGGACGGTGTAATCATCATGGCCAGCCTGCGGGGTGGCAGCTGCTGGAATGTGGCCGTAGGTACGGGCAGCGGCCGGTCCAACGTGAGGATCGTTTCGGGGGTGAATCTCCCGATGGTGCTCTCGTTCATCACCAAACGGCAGGATCTTTCCCTCGATGCCCTGGCCGAGGAGGTGGAGCAAGACGGCCAGCGCGGAATCTGCCGGCCCGTTCCCGGAAAAGGCTGTTGAGAGAACGCAACCCCGATTTAACGAGCGACCGGATGTAAGGGAGAAAGATTGATATGCCTTTGGTGCAAGTGCGAATAGATGACCGGTTGATTCATGGACAGGTGGTGGTGGGGTGGCGGCATGTACTTGATCCGCAGCGGATCATGCTGTGCAGTGACGAAGTGGCGACTTCAGACTGGCAAAAGACGATCTACATGTCCGCGGTGACCAACGATATCGCCGCCTCGGTGCTGACGCTGCAGGAGACGGTTGCAGAGCTCGGCAGCGGCCTCCTGGAGAAAGAGCGGGTGCTCTTGCTGGTCGACTCCCCCAAGATGCTGGTGCAACTGGTGGATGCCGGCGTGCCCATCACCGAGGTCAACGTCGGCGGCATGCATTTTCGCGCGGGCAAGAACCAGATCGCGCCCTTTATTTTCGTCGATGAGGAGGATATCAGCCATTTCCGGACGCTCTATGAACGCGGCATCAAGCTCGAAGGCCGGGACGTCCCGACCCGATCGCCCATCGATATCGCCCATGCGCTGCGCTTTGAGCCGCTCTAGGATTGTGCAAAATGTACACAATCGCCGGGTCCGGTGTTGCAAAAATAACACATAATCCCGATTTCCAGCTTTGGCGAAAATGATATAAAATTTGATTTAACAATATATTATTACGATAGGCCATTTCTGGCGCGGTTATTGCCTCTCTATTTTTGCCGAGGGAGACTTTCAGCCCATGAGGGGAAAGTCGCTGTTTGTCAGACAACAGCGGCTTTTTTTTATAAGGGCTCTGCCCGGTTCAGGACCGGCCCTCAACGCCTGCGCGATCGGCTCGCGCTGCCTGCCCCACGATCACCTGCTTCCCGGTGCACCAGACTCAGGATCGAACCGTTTGCATACCCCACACTGCAGCCGATCAGCACATACCAGGGCCAGGCGATATGCGGTGATGCGATCTGCGTGATCAGCAGGAGCATCGCTGCACTCCAGAGGACCACAAAGATCCGGCCGCTCCAGCTGCGCAGCCGGACCAGAAGCCAGATCCCCGCAGCCAAAGCGAGCAGGGCCGGTATCCATATCCCTGCCCCTTTCTGCCCGATAATCCAGACCATGAAAAATATGGCGCTCCACATCGCTAAAAGTCCTTCATCCTCTTGTGCCCGCTGGTTGGTGATACCCAGGAAAAAGGTGCCCAGCAACCCGCCGTAGGTGAACGAGGCGATGGCGAGGCCGAGTTCGACCACGGGATTCTTGGTGTCCGTAAAAAATGTGGCGCTGAGGATGAATACGGCACCCCAGAGGACGGTGAAGGAACGGGAGATATACAGTTCGCGCCCAGGGTTGTCCTCCTTTTTGCCGCGCAGCGGTTTGTAAAGATCGAGCATACTGGAGGAGGCGAGTGAATTAAGAGATCCGCTGAGGTTGCCCATCGCCGCTGCAAAGATCCCGGCAATGATGATACCAGAGAGGCCGTGCGGCAGCCCCTCGACGATGAACCGCGGCAGCACCTCATCAGAGCGCATCGCGGCGCCCTGGTAGTAGGCATAGAGGGCCAGTCCTAGAGTGAGAAAGAGGGCAAACTGGATGAGAACGACTACCCCGGAGCCGATGAGCGCTTTCTGGCTTGAGCGGAGGTCGCGGCAGGTCAGCAGCCGCTGGACGATCAATTGATCGGTGCCGTGCGAAGCCATCGATAAGAACGCCCCACCGAGCAGGCCGGATAGCAGAGTATAGTTGATGGTGAAGAATTCCTTGAGGGAGCGATCCAGACCCACTTCGAGAATGGCCAGCTTGTGACCGGGCGCAGCGGCGGCGACGACACTGTCCCAGCCCTGCGGCAGCCGCCCGAGAATCAGCGCCAGGGCCAACACCGCACCGGTGATGTAGACGCTCCACTGCAGCACGTCCAGCCAGACGACGGCGCGGATGCCGCCGATAAAGGTATAGAGGATGGTGACCAGAGCGATGACGATGATGCTGGTGCTGTAGTTCCAGCCGGTGATGATGTGCAGCGGGATGGCCGTCGCAAAGAGCCGGACTCCATCCGCCAGCAGCCGCGTGAGCTGAAAGACGATCGATGAAAAGCTGCGCATGCGTGGACCAAAGCGGTTGCCGAGCAGATGATAAGCGGTCTGCATCTCGCCGCGATAGTAACGTGGCAGCAGGACCAGGGCGATGACGATACGGCCGATCAGATAGCCTGTGGCGAGCTGGAGAAAATTGAGATTGGTGAGATAAGCGAGGCCGGGGATGCTGATGAAGGTGAGGGTGCTGGTCTCGGTGGCGACGACAGAGAGGCAGACCGCCGGCCAGGGGAGATCGCGGCCGCCGAGGAAATAGTCCGCAGTACTGGTTTGTTTCTTGCCGAGCCAGGCTCCGAGCAACGTGACGCCGGCCAGATACATAAAGACGATGGCGAGATCGAGGGGCGCAAAGTTCATGGGTCCGCTTCCTTTCGGGAGTTTAGGTTCTAATTTACGAAAAAACGGGCGATTTTCAAGGACAAACTGCTGCGGCCGGCGGGCCGGCAGCCCGAAGCAGACGCCCTGAAGTTGACAAGAATTTACTTGCTTATCAGCGGTGACATAATTATATTTTAAATTATTTAAAGGAGTTATGAGCTCAGGGCATGAATAATCCCTACAAGCGGAATGACCTCTTCGCCTGCCATTACGCCCGGCATGCTGCCTTCGCCAACCGCGTCTCTGCCTGGCATGTGCTGGTGGCCAAAAAGTGCTATCCCCAAGGCTGCCTTGAATTCAGGTGGTCCTGTGCCCTGCTCAACAAGGGCAAACGCTGCAGCCGTGGTTTCAACCGGATGGGGCGCCTTTGCCCCGGCTGTGCGCAGTACCGCGACGAAAAGGTCCATTACCAGCCGCGCCTGCTTCTGACCCCCGCCGAGTTCGCCCGCTTCCAGCAGGAGCGGGAGGCTTTCGATGAATGGGTTGATGAGAATCAGGGACGGGAGAAGGATGTGACCTTCCGCATCGATGCGCTCAAGCCGCGGTTTCGGAAAGAGCTCGATGCCCACGGCGCCCGCTTGCGGCTCGACGGCTTTCTCCTCATCGCTCGTGCGGGATTCATCGGCAGCGAGGCCTTCGATGATTATTTATACGCGATCATCACGCCGCAGCAGCAGGAACGCTTCCTTCTGGCCCCCGGCGATCTCCTGGATGGACGCGGCACCTTCACTCTGGACCAGGGTCGGCTGCTTTTCCCGCGCTTGCACGCCATCGAACCCACCGAGCGTTCGGGCGCAGCAACCTGGCGCAGCAGTCAGGCACTGATCGCCCGGCAGAGCGCCCGGCCACTGCAAGGCCAGCCGGAGCGCTGCCTTCATTGCCGCCAGGGTGCACTCATCGACGTCCTTGACCGCCGCAGCCGGCCGGAGCGCCGCCGCCGCGAACTGATCTGCCTTGAAGGTTTAGAGGGCGAGTCATCCTGTTATTATCAGGCCGCAGAGCAACTCAACACCGGGAGCATAGGCTGTCCGGCCCAGTCCGAATCCCGTCGTTAACAGAATCCATCAGGCAGGAGCTTATGGCCAAAGGAATCACCACACGCGAAGCTGATTATTCACAATGGTATCTGGATGTTGTGGCGGCAGCCGAACTCGCCGAACATGCCGCAGTCAAAGGCTGCATGGTCATTAAACCCACCGGCTATGCCATCTGGGAGATGATCCAGTCCCAACTGGACAAGATGTTCAAGGCCAGCGGGCATGTCAACGCCTATTTCCCCCTCTTTATCCCGGAGAGCTTTCTCAAGAAAGAGGCCGAGCACGTCGAAGGCTTCGCTCCAGAATGCGCAGTGGTCACCCATGGCGGCGGCAAACGGCTTGAGGAGCCGCTGGTGGTCCGCCCCACCTCGGAGACCATTATCTGGTCGACCTACAAGAACTGGATCCAGAGTTATCGCGACCTGCCCATCCTGATCAACCAGTGGGCCAACGTTGTGCGCTGGGAAATGCGCACCCGCCTCTTTCTGCGCACGACCGAATTTCTCTGGCAGGAGGGGCACACCGCCCACGCCACGGCCGAGGAGGCTGAAGCGGAGACCCTCAAGATCCTCGATATTTACCGCCGCTTCGCCGAAGAGTACATGGCGACGCCGGTTTTCTATGGCCTCAAGACCGATGCCCAACGCTTTGCCGGCGCGGTGCGAACCTACTGCATCGAGGCGATGATGCAGGACCGCAAGGCCCTGCAGGCGGGAACCTCGCATAATCTCGGCCAGAATTTTGCCAGGGCTTTTGATGTCACCTTCCAGAGCGAGCAGGGGCGGCTCGAGTATGTATATGCGAGCAGTTGGGGCGTTTCGACGCGGCTGATCGGGGGGTTGATCATGACCCACAGCGATGACAACGGCCTGGTCCTGCCGCCGCGGCTGGCGCCGGTCAAGGCGGTCCTCGTACCGATTTGGAAAGAGGATGCGGAGCGGGAGAAGATGACAGCCCGGGCGCGCGAGCTGACGGCCGGTTGGGAGGAGTCGATTTCGTTCAGGATTGACGATCGCGACCAGTACCGTCCCGGTTACAAGTTCAACGAGTGGGAGAAAAAGGGGGTGCCGGTCCGGATCGAGATGGGGCCGAAGGATCTCGCCGCTCACCAGGTCGTCCTGGTCCGCCGTGACACCGGCGTCAAGATCACCGTGCCGCAGGAGAATCTGCTCCCCCGTCTCCAGAACTTGCTGGAGGAGATTCAGAAGAACCTCTTCGAGCGCGCCAGGGTCTTCCGCGATGCCAATACCTTCACTGTCGATGCCTATGCCGATCTCGCTGACCAGATCGAAAAGCCGGGCGGTTTTTTCTGGGTTCATTGGTGCGGTTCTCCGGCGTGCGAGGAAAAATTCCAGGAAGAGCACAAGGCGACCATCCGTCTTGTGCCCTTGAATGAGAAAAAGGAAGAGGGCGCCTGTATCGTGTGCGGCAAACCCTCCCACCAGCGCGTTCTGGTGGCCAAATCCTATTAATCCCCGGGCTGCTGGTTCGCGGCCCGGAATTTTATGGTGCGGAGGATGCATGTCCAAGAACAAGGATATCGTCGAACTGGAAGTGCCCAGCAAGGTGCTGCGCATCCAGAACGCCAGCTGTCCCAACGGCCATAGTCTCATGGATGAAAACCATCTCATCAATGGCTATGCTTCTGTAACAGTCCTGGCCAAATACAATGACGAGATCGGTCAAATCCATCTTGATCCGATTTACGGCAGCTTCAAAAACATTTCGCAAATCAATGTGCCTGAGGGCGCATTGGTCGAGTTTCTCTGCCCAACCTGCAAGGTGACCCTGCAGGATGCCGATCAGCACTGTTCGGTTTGTTCAGCGCCCATGTTCGCCATGCAGCTGCCCAAGGGCGGCATCGTTGAAGGGTGTCTGCGCAACGGCTGCCAGTTCCATAACCTCAAGCTGGTCAGCAGTGATGAGCTGGTGAAGCGGCTCTACGAATCCCACAGCCTCGACTCCTACCTGTGAGCCAGACTCCACAGCAGGAAGAAAAGGGGGGCGCGGGCCCCTTCCGCTCCGGCTACGTTGCTATCGCCGGGCAGCCCAACGTCGGCAAGTCGACCCTGATCAACCGGCTGATGCAGTTCAAGCTGTCGATCACGACCCCAAAGCCGCAGACGACCCGGCACCGCATCATGGGCATTCTCACCGCAGAAGCCTATCAGATTGTCTTTCTCGACACCCCGGGCCTGATCACCCCCAGCTACCGGCTTCAGGAGGTGATGATGGAGACGACGCACCGGGCGGCGGCCGACGCCGATCTGGTGCTCTTCATGGTAACCGCTGCGGGCAAGCCGGAGCCG
Source organism: bacterium (assembly GCA_035419245.1). Classification (NCBI taxonomy): domain Bacteria; species bacterium. The sequence goes on from DAOLSP010000002.1 coordinate 416,001, forward strand.
CGCGACCTCGAGATCCTGGCCGACCTTGCCGCGCTCGGCAAATCCTTACTGCTCGGGATCAACAAGATCGATCTGGTGGAGAAGACCACCTTGCTGCCTTTTCTCGACGCATGGAATGGCCACCATCGTTTTGCCGCCATCATCCCCTTCTCGGCGCGCAGTGGTGAAAACTGTGAGGTCCTGCTGGAGACCCTGGTCGGACTCCTGCCGGCCGGAGCGCCCTTTTATGACCGAGAGACCTTGACCGAGCATCCGGAGCGTTTCTTCGTCAGCGAGATCATCCGCGAGAAGATTTTTGCCCATTACGGCGAAGAGATCCCGTACTCGACCGCGGTGATCATTGATGAGTTCAAAGAGGGGCGGCCGGGCCGCAAGGACGTGATCAAGGCGCGGATTGTGGTGGAGCGGCAGACGCAAAAGGGGATCATCATTGGCAAGGGCGGGGCGATGCTACGCAAGCTGGGTGAGGAGTCGCGGCTCGAGATCGAGGCCTTTCTGGAACGCCCTGTTTTTCTCGAGCTTTGGGTGACCGTGCGGGACAAGTGGCGCACGAAGGATACGTTTCTCAGGGAATTTGGCTATCAGGGGTAGAGGGCAGAGTATGAAACGGACTAATAGATTCATTCTCGCAGGATTGCTGTTGCTGGCCGCCGGCTGTGCGCGGATGCGCTACGTCCCCGTTGTCGGCGATCCAATCATCCGCGTCGGCATCGTGGAAGATCAGGATGCGATCTATTTCGAGCCGCAAAATGAGTTCACCGTCCTCAGTTATGAGGAGAAGGAAAATTTTCGGGCTTTGGAGAAGGGCCTGTGGAAAGCGACGATTCACTCGCTGATCCCCAACGCCCTGCAGTATCAGATCCAGCTATATGAATCCCTCGAAGCAACGCGCGCCGATGAGCGGGCGCGGCAGTATCGCAGCAGGGGCATGGCGGTCGTCCTCAAGAATCAGGGGGAGCAGCTTCAAGCGGGCGACAAGATGCTGATTGACCGCACCTATCATCGGGTTTTGCTCGATCGTAATTTTGCCAGCGCCGAGGAGGCCGAAACCTATCTCAGATCCAGCAACTCGCTGGCCGGCGGCCGGGTGGTGCGAAGCCTGGACGATGTGGTCATGGGCAAGATCGCCCTGCAGTCCCCCTCCAGTCGCACCACTATCATCACCCAGGCCCTGCGCATCACCGGTGCCAACGTCATTTTGCGCGATGTCGAGGTGGGCAGCGGGTATCACTGGGCGCGCAACGAGGCCCGCACCTACGGCGGTGAGATGGAGCTGCGTATCAGCGCCAAGGGCAAACTGACGGCGATCAACGTCGTCCCCCTCGAATTGTATTTACGCGGCGTGGTGGCCGGTGAAATGGCCAACACCTTTCCGGATGAAGCCCTCAAGGCCCAGGCGATCATCTCACGCACGATGTTCCTCAACAGTTTCGGGCGTGTGCATCGCGGTGCCGAATTCGATGTCTGCGACGATGTTCATTGCCAGGCTTACGTCGGGATTGCCCGTAACAGCGAGGCCGTCGATAAGGCGGTCTCCGGGACCAAGGGTTTGGTGCTGACCTGGCATGACGAACTCTGCTCCGCGAGTTACTCGGCCATGTGCGGCGGACATACCGCCAATGCCGCTGAGGTTTGGGACGGCGGCGGCGAACCTTACCTCAAGGGTCTGCTCGACACCCGCACCCCTATCGGTCAGTTCGATCTGAGCAAGGAAGAGAATGCCCGGATCTGGGTCCGCTCGAGACCCGATGTCTGCTGCAATCTCGAGGCTGCCGGCCACCCCGATTTCGGCAAATACGCGGAGAAATACTTCCGCTGGGTGGAGCGTATCCCGCGCGTCGAACTGGAAAAATCGATCGCCGAGTATGCCGGCACTTCCATCGGGCAACTGGTGGACATCGTGCCCTTGCATCGCGGCGTCTCGGGCCGTTTGGTGAGCATCAATTGCGTCGGCACCGAGGAGAGCGTTCAGGTGCGGAAGGAATTGAATATCCGCCGGGCGCTCTCCAAATCGACGCTCTATTCCTCCTGTTTCACCATTGAAAAGGAGGGCGTGAAGAATGGTCTGGCCGAAACCTTTGTTTTCCGGGGCGCCGGCTGGGGCCACGGTGTCGGTTTATGTCAACTCGGCGCCGGAGTCCGCGCCCAGAAAGGCGAGACCGTCAGTGAAATTCTGGCCTGGTACTACCCCGGCACCCAGATCAAGCAGCTCTATTGAGGAAAAATCCCATGACCGTGCATGAACCTTCCATCTGGCTTTACATCATCCTCGGTCTCTGTGCCGGCACGCTTTCGGGTTTTTTCGGGATTGGCGGCGGCATCATCATCGTCCCGGCGCTGGTCTATTTCGCCGGATTCACCCAGCAGATGGCGACCGGCACCAGCCTGATGATCCTTCTGCCGCCGGTCGGCCTGGCTGCGGTCATGGTCTATTACCAGAATGGCCAGGTCAACATCAAGGCCGCGATCATCATCGCCCTCTGTCTCTTCATTGCGGCCTGGGCGGCCGCCCACATCGCCAGCAAACTCAACCAGATGTATTTGCGGCTGGCCTTCGGCGTGGTGATGATTGGCATGGGGATCTTTATAGCTCTTGATTCCTGGGCCAAGATGCATAAATGAAGCGGATTGCGGCGTTGCAGCATATCCTTCTGGTTTTTGTTGACGGCCTCGGGATCGGACCGCATGATCCCGATACCAATCCCTGTTGCCGGCCGGGCCTACGGCTACTCCACCAGTGCTGCGCGGCTCTCTTCCCGAACCGGGTCGAGCCCGATGGGGTGGCCCTGGGCCTCGATGCCACGCTCGGCGTCGAAGGGCTGCCGCAGAGCGCCACCGGACAGACGGCGCTGCTGACCGGCGTCAATAGCGCGCAGCTCCTCGGGCGCCATCTCAATGCCTTCCCCAACAAGGCGCTGCGCGAGGTCATCGCCGGGCACAATATCCTCAAACGCTGCACCGATTTGGGCTACCGCGCCGCTTTTCTTAACACCTTCCGTCCGCCCTTTTTCGATCTTGATCCCTTCGCGATTATCTCGCATCTCTCCGTCACCTCGGTCAGCAATCTCTATGCCGGCCTGCGTTTCTTCGACCTCGATGATCTCCGCGCCGGCCGCTCCGTCTATCAGGACATCACCGGGGCCTCGCTGCGCGATCATGGCTTCGACGTTCCGCTCCTGTCGCCGCGGGAGGCGGGGGCGGTCATCGGACGCGCCAGCCGGCTCTACGACTTTAGCCTCTTTGAATACTTTCAGACGGATGTCGCCGGCCATAGCCGCGATTTCGGCCGCGCCCTGCCGATATTGCTCCGCCTCGAGGATTTTCTCGCCAGCTTGCTCGAGACCGTCGATCGGGCCAATACCCTGGTTCTGGTCACCAGCGATCACGGCAACATCGAAGACCTCTCGGTCAAGGGACATACCCGCAATCCTGCCATGACCCTGCTTTTCGGCTGCGGCCGCGAGGAGATCGCTGCGCAGCTGCACACCCTCACCGACGTCACGCCTACCTTATTGCAGGCGATGGCTTGCGGTGTTAATGGCCAAGGGGCAGTGACGTCTTCAGGTTGAGCGGGAGAAAGAATGCCCGCCCTCATCACATCCTTCAGTACGGAAAGGTCACTGTTTTCATCGGCGCTGCAGCCGGCCAGTTTCCGAATACATTATGCCAGGGATCATAAACCCCGGTTGCGTGATGGATCGTTGACACTGCAAGGGACAAGGGCCCGATTTTCGAATTACGCAACGGGTCGCCAGCGACAGTTATATACCCTTCTACATCAGGGGGACCGGCAACCACCGATGTTGTCAACAGTCCGCCCCATGCGCCATAAATATATGCCCCAGTAACGGTTGATGAGACAGCCTATTCGATCTGGCAGCCATCTGAGAGATTCACGACAGGATGACCTGTCCGGTTTTCGGGATCGACAGCGAGAAGGTTTTGGCCATCCATCGCGAAAACATCCATGGTGGTATTACGATCGGGCGGGACTTTTTCCGAGACTGGGCGCCATCCTGAACTTCAGTCTTCGTCGGCGCCTCGCTCTGAACCGGATTGTGGGATTTCTCGCAGCGTGAGAGTATAAACAGCGAGACAGCCAGTGACTTTGGCGCCTTAGGTTAGGAGGACAATCGAAATATTGGTTGAAAAATTCAGTTTCAATCCTTACAATAAGTATCAGTTCATCGATCTCTTCCGGAGGCGATTGATTTTCTCCCATACCTATCCTGTGCTTTCTCATTTTGCCGCGGCGGAGGTTCCTGTATGAATGCCATACCCCTCGTCCCCTCGCCTGAGCCGATCCCGGCACCCTGGCCGGTATTCGAAATTCTCGGGGTCCTGCTTTTTATGCTCCATATCCTTTGCATCAATGTCGTTCTGGGAGGTTCACTCCTGGCGCTTCTCAGCAAAGGGCCGAAGGAAAACAGCGTTGCAGAGGCGATCCTGAAAAAGATCCCCTCAGCGCTCGCTTTGGGTGTCACCCTGGGCATCGCGCCGCTGCTTTTTCTTCAGGTCCTTTATGGTCATCTGATTTACACCAGCTCGATTCTCATGGCGCTCTGGTGGATCCTGATTATCCCGCTGCTCATCATTGCCTATTATGGTACCTACCTCCATGCCCATACCCCGGTACGCTGGCTGGGGAGGGTGTCGATTGGCCTTGCGGCCCTGATCTTCCTCTATATCGTTTTCATCTATACCAACAACATGACCTTGATGCTGCAGCCGGAAAAGTGGTCCGGATATTTCACTCAACGCGGCGGAACCCTCCTCAACTGGAGCGATGCGAGTCTTTGGCCGCGCTATCTCCACTTCGTCGTCGCATCGGTGGCGGTCGCCGGCCTCTTTACCGGCCTGGTCTGGCAGATCCGTCTGAAGAAGGGCGTGCCGGGCGCTGCGGAGGAGGTCCGCAAAGGGTTGCGGCTCTTTGCCATCGCCACCACACTCCAGGTGGCTGTCGGCCTGTGGTTTCTTGTCACCTTGCCGCGGGAGATCATGCGCGCTTTTATGGGGGGGCATCTGCTCTATACAATCCTGCTGGGGTTGGGGATCATCCTGGCGATCGGAGCGCTGGTGCTCGCATTTAAGGGCAAATTCTGGCCTGCCTTTGCTCATCTGATCGCCCTGACCCTGGTCATGGTCCTTAACCGGATGGCCGTGCGCGACCTCTACATCGGCCGTTTTTTCAGGGTCTCGGATCTACCGCTCAAACCGCAGTATGATGTGATGATCCTGTTTGTCCTCATCTTGTTCGCCGGCCTGGGGGCGGTCTGGTATATGGTGCGCGTTGCCATGGCCGCCGGTGAAAGGAGGGAGGGCTTATGAATTACCCCATCTGGGAGCTGACGTGGTTCGGCGGCAGTTCGTTGATCGCGCTGATCGCTGTACTGCACGCCTACATCTCACATCTAGCCGTCGGCGGCGGGCTGTTCATCTGGCTGATGGACTGGAAAGGATTCCGCGAAAACAATCCCGAGATCCACGTCTTCGTGCGCAAGTATACCTGGTTTTTCCTGCTGCTGACGATGGTCTTCGGCGGCATCACCGGCGTGGGCATCTGGTTTATCATCGCCCTGGTCCATCCCGCAGCCACCTCCAGCCTGATCCATACCTTCGTCTTTGGTTGGGCGATCGAGTGGGTCTTTTTCGTCGGCGAGATCACGGCGCTGCTGGTCTACCACTACCAATTCAGCAAGCTCGAGAAAAAGCCCCGCCTGGTCGTCGCCTTTCTCTATGCCCTCTTCGCCTGGCTGAGTCTGGTGGTCATCAACGGTATCCTGACGTTCATGCTCACCCCGGGCGAATGGTTGCAGACCGGACGGTTTTTGAATGGATTTCTCAATCCCACATTTTTACCTGCAACCTTGTTCCGCACCGGGATTGCGGTGATGATCGCCGGGCTCTTCGGGATTTTCGGCGCCGTGCGCATTCCCGGCGGCTACTCGCGAAATGAGATCCTGCGCACGTGCAGCCGCTGGATTCTCACGGCCCTGCCCTTCATGGCCGTGACCGGATGGTGGTACTATCACCGCCTGCCCGCCGCGGTCCGTCTGACCGCCTTCAGCCTCAATCCTCAAAGCACGCCGTTCATCACCATCGGCTTGGCGGCGGCTGCGGCGATTCTCCTTCTGGCCTTCTTTTTCCTGTTCAGAGCGCCGCGTGGCCTGCAGCGGATCTTCTCGGTCCTGCTTGTCCTCCTCGGCCTCGGGGTCTACGGCGGCTTTGAGTATCTCCGCGAGATCGCCCGCAAACCCTATATTATCTATGATTATATGTACAGCACCTCGATCCTTGGGGCGGATCTCAACCGCCTGAATGACGAGGGCGTGCTGGCGCACGCCAAATGGAGCACGGTTCACGAAGTGACCGCCGACAACCAACTCGAGGCAGGCAAGACCCTTTTCGAGATTCAGTGCCTGCCCTGCCACACGGTAGGCGGCGTGCGTAATGATATCCTCACGCGTACGGCAACCTTCCCGCTGGATGGGATACGCGCCTCCCTGCACGGCCAGGGTAAAGTGAAATCCTACATGCCGCCGGTGGCAGGAACCCCGGCCGAGCGGGAGGCGCTGGCGCTCTATATCATCCAGGGCTTGCAGAAAAAGCCCGCTGAGGCGGCGGAATCGCACCCGCCGACAGTGAAGGCCCAAGAGACAATTCCCCCCTTCGACAGCCGTAAGGCCGAGTATGTGCTGCTGGCCTGGAATGACCTCGGCATGCACTGCATGACCGACTGCGATGCCTGGTTTGTGGTGCTGCCGCCGGCCAACACCCTGCATGCCCAGCTCATCCGCCGCGGCGATCCCCCGATTCTGGTCCGCGAAGGCGTGACCCTGCACTATCAGGTGGAGAAGGGTCATGAGGATCCGGCGGCGCAGATTCCCTTCTGGGACTATGCCCGCTTCACTTTCACGACCGAGCTCGAGCATAACATCGGCCTCGGCGGAAAGGGGCTCATTGGCACCATGGATTGGAAGCCCGATTTCTCCAGCTTTGTCGCCGAGATGCTTCCGGTTGCACCCTATGATGTAAAGGGAAACTTTGCGCCTTTTCCGACTTTTACAGTGGAGGCTCAGGAGGCCGGCAGCGGCAAGCTGATCGCCAGCACCCGGGTGGTGGCGCCGGTCTCCTCGGAAATGGGCTGCCGCTCCTGCCACGGCGGCGGCTGGAAGAGAGGCGTCGCAGGGGTCAGCGATGAAACCGCCATCAACATCCTTACCGCGCACGATCGCGACAGCGGTACGACCCTGCTGGCGGAAGCCCGGGCGGGGCGTCCGGCGCTGTGCCAGAGCTGCCACGCCGATCCGGCCGTGGGCGCCAAGGGCGACGGCCGCAGCCTCAATTTTTCAGCCGCCATGCATGGCTGGCACGCCAACTATGTCCATCTCGAGGGAGCCGCCGCCTGTGCTTCCTGTCATCCGGCCAAACCCGACGGCGCCACCCGCTGCGCCCGCGACTTCCACAAGGAACTGGGCGTCACCTGCGCCGAGTGTCATGGCACCCTCGAGGAGCACGCCATGGGCCTGCTGCGCGGTGAAGAGGCCAAGGCTCCGGCCGCACAGCTCATCCGGAACCTCAAATCAGACCGGGTAGCGGGTCCAGCCGAAGTCCATCCCAGAACCCCTTGGCTGCAGGAACCCGACTGCCTAAACTGCCACAGCGGCTTTCAGCCGCCGCAAGATCTCGCCAGCTTCAACCAGTGGACACCAGGTTTCAGTGCGCTCTACCGCGTCCGCACCGACAACGCCGGCCTCCGCTGCGAAGCTTGCCACAGCGCCACCCATGCCCTCTACCCGGCGGATAATCCCTTCACGCTCTATCGGGACAACATCCAACCGCGGCAATATATGGGCCTCTCGTATGCCATCGGCGCGAACAAGAATTGCGCGGTTTGCCATAAAAAGGCCATGACCGATCCGATCCATCATGAAAACATGCTCGGTATGGCGCGTAATCCCTTCGATTTTTAACAGCAGGCGCACATAATAAAGCCTCCTTGATGGAGGTGTAAAACAGGAAAGGAGCACATATGGGAACTAAAGGACGCGAAATCGTCGGCATGGATGTCAGTCATGTCATCGAACTGCTCAACAAGGCCTTTGCCGATGAATGGCTGGCCTATTATCAGTACTGGCTGGGAGCCAAGATCATCACCGGCCCGATGAAAGATGCGGTTATCGCCGAGTTGATGCAGCATGCCGCCGATGAACTGCGGCATGCCGACATGGTTTCACTCCGCATCATCCAGCTCGGCGGGACACCGTTGACGACACCGAAAAAATGGTTCGAGATGAGCAATTGCGGCTACGATGAACCATCGGATCCTTTCGTACGCAGAATCCTAGAACAGAACATCCACGGCGAACAATGCGCCATTTCGGTCTATAACGCCCTCATTCAGGAGGTTGGGATGAAGGATCCGGTCACCTATAACATGGCCATTCAGATCCTGCAGGATGAGGTGACGCATGAGGAGGATCTCCAGGCGCTGCAGGAAGACCTGGATTTTATGCTGAAGCGATAGGCGGGAGCAGCCCGCCGATTTGAAAAGGATCCGGCTCTCCGGCGATTCGATATAGCCGATCGTATAGCAGGGCACCCACTTGCCGTTCTGCAGGCACTCGGCTATGTTATGCCTGCTGCCGTCAGCCCGGAGCCCGCTGAGGATGACGAACAGCGTGTTTTGCATGGTTTCCTTCGAAAAACAAGGCCGTTTATGCTGGTAGACATACCAACACAAACGGCCTATTTTTTCACACCGGCGTCTCCGATCTCGAGGCCGTACCGCCTTTTGCTGTCTTTAACAGCCTGGCCCCTTAATAGCTGTGCGAATCGAGCTTGACCTTGCCGCGGAAGATCCAGTAGATGCTGCCGGTATAGGCGAGCACCATCGGCACGCCGCAGAGGGCGATGATCAGCATGATCTGCAGGGTCTTGTGCGACGAGGCGGCGTTGTAGATGGTCAGGCTATGGGCCGGAAGGGGATTGGAATAGATCAGATTCGGATAGGTTCCGATGCCGAAGAGTAGGAGCAAGGCGATCACCGCCGCGCAGCTCGAAAGAAAAGCGCGCATCTCGCGGCCGTGAAAAATCTCGCGCGGGATGTTGGCTATGGCCAGCATATTGGCCAGGGCCACCATGAAGAGCCAGGGATTGGCGCGGATGGTATCGGTCATGTGTGGTACATAGAGCAGGGTGAACATGGTGACGGTGATGTAAAAAAGGATGAAGGAGATGATGGTCGAACGGGTCCATTCGCGGATCTGCTGCTGTAGCGTCCCCTCGGTCTTCATCACGAGATAGATCGATCCGTGCATGGCGAAGAGGGCGACCGTGCAGAGGCCGACCAGCAGGCTATAGGGATGGATCAGGCTCCAGAAGGAGCCGTTGAAATTGCCCTGGGCGTCGAGGGGCACACCCCAGGCCATGTTGCCGAGGGCCACGCCGATGAGCAGGCTCGAGAGAATGCTGCTGAGACTGAAGCTCACGTCCCAAAAGCGCCGCCACCAGGCCATCGGCTGTTTGCTGCGGAACTCAATGGCCACCGCCCTGAAGATCAGTCCGAAGAGTAGGAGCATGAAGGCGATGTAAAAACCGGAGAAGGCCGTCGCATAGACCTCGGGGAAGGCGGCGAAGAGGGCGCCGCCGCCGGTGACCAGCCAGACTTCGTTGCCGTCCCAGATCGGGGCAATGGCGTTGAGCAGAATACGGCGGTTCTCATCGCCGCGGGTGAAGAGGTGAAGGGCGCCGACGCCGAGGTCAAAGCCGTCGAGTAGGGCATAGCCGGCGAAAAGGACCCCCACCAGAAAAAACCAGATGGTATTGAGATCAAAGGCCAGGTTCATGCGCGGTGTCCCTCCAGGCTGGTGCTGTCGTCCGGGCCATGCTGGATCTTGTCGTTGAGCAGATAGATAAAAAGGGCCAGAAGCAGCGCGTAAATGATGAAAAACATCACCAGAGAAAAGAGGAGTTCGCCTCCCGAGACATTGGGCGAGAAGGCGTCGCGAGTTCGGAGCAGATTCTGCACGATCCAGGGCTGACGGCCGACCTCGGCGGAAGCCCAGCCGAGCTGGTTGGCGGCCTGCGGCCCGAGCACGGCAAAGACGAAGATCCAGAGCAGCCAGCGCTGCACAAAGAGCCGGTTGCGTAGTTGCAGCAGCAGCGCGAGCAGAGCCAGGCCGATCAATCCCATGCCGAGGAGGACCATGAGATGGTAGGTCTGGAAGACCAGATTGACAGGCGGCCGCGCATCCGGCGGAAAGGCCTGCAGTCCGGTTACCGGGGCCTTGCGGTCGCCGTGGACCATCCAGCTCAGCATTCCGGGGATCCTGAATCCGAGCTGCACCCGCTCCTGTTTCTCGTTGACCCAGCCGAATAAAAACATGTCGGCCGGGGCGCTGGCGGGGTAATGCCCCTCGAAGGCGGCCAGTTTGGCCGGCTGGTTTTGGGCAACGCCGCTGGCGCTGGCGTGGCCGGTCAGCAGCTGCAGCAGAGAGGCGATCACCGCCACGGGCAATGCGATCCGGAAGGAGGCCTTGCTGAATTCGAGGTGCTTCTTGCGCAGCAGGTAAAAGGCGGCAACGCTGAGGACGAGAAAGGCTCCGGCCTGCCATGCGCCGGCCACTGTATGGCTGAGGCGGTGCAGGGAGGAGGGGTTGAAGACCACCTGCCAGAAATCGACGATCTCGGCGCGCACGCTATCGCCAAAGCCCACAATGTGGTGCCCTGCGGGTGTCTGCTGCCAGGAGTTGGCGACGATGATCCAGACCGCGCTGAAGTGGGCCCCGAGTGCCACCATGCAGGTGGCGATAAAATGAGTCACGGGTTTGACCCGGTTCCAGCCGAAGAGAAGGATGGCCAGAAAGCCCGATTCGAGGAAGAAGGCGAAGATCCCCTCCGCGGCCAGGGCGCTGCCGAAAACGTCGCCGACGTAGCGGGAGTAGACCGACCAGTTGGTGCCGAACTGGAACTCCATGACGATGCCGGAGGCGACCCCCAGGGCGAAGATGAGCCCGAAGAGGCGCGACCAGAATTTGGTCATCTCCAGATAGAGCGGATCCCGCGTTTTGAGATAGCATGCTTCCATGATGACCAGGAGCACGCCAAGGCCGATGCTCAGCGGCGGAAAGATGTAGTGAAAGGCGATCGTGAAGGCGAATTGCAGTCGCGAAAGCAGGAAGACATCCATAGGAGCGCTCCCAGGTAGGATTAGCCGCTCCGCTCACGGAATGAGGGCCCTGAGCAGAGGCAGATACCATTCGTTTTTATTGAGATTATAGACGGCGAAACCCGAACCGAACTCCCAGTAGCCCCAGCTCATGGCGCGGTTCTCCGCCTGCCGCGCCACCGCTTCGGTCCATAACTTGCGGCTGTTCATATCCGCTTTGTTGAAGGCGCCGAACTCACCCATGAAGAGCGGCCGGTTGTTGGTCCGCGCCCAATTGCGCGCCACCTCCAGTTCGTTTTGCAGGGCCGCCAGATCGGCGGCGGACCCCCAAGTCGTGCCGAGCCAGGCGTCGGAGCCAGCAACCCAGCCCGCCCCCTGGTGGGTGAAGTGAAAGGGATTGTAGTAATGAAAGGTGATGATGAGATTGTTTTCGCCCGGCGGCAGCACCAGTTTATTGAGCGAGGCGTAACTGTTCCAGTCCACCGGCCCAATCACCAGGGTGCGGTAGGGATTGGACTCGCGAATGACGGCGATCACTTCGGCCAGATACTGATTCCAGAGGGGAGAGGTCAGATTGGTGTTGGGCTCGTTGAGGGGCTCAAAGAGCAGGTCGGCTGGATACGCCTTGTAATGCTCGGCGATCTGCCGCCACATCGCCAGAAAGCGCTCCTTGTGGCTGGGGGGATCGGCAAAAATTTCCTCATAATGGTGCATGTTGATGACGATGGCCATGCCGCGGTCGAGGGCTTGCGCGACTGCCCAGTCGATGCGGTCGAAAAAGTCGGAGGAGATGGTGTAGGGGTTGGCGCTCTGGGCATGGGTTGACCAGCGGATGGGGAGACGAATGCCGGTGAAACCGGCCTCATCGAGGAGCTGGAAATAGCGCGTTTCCAGGGTGATGCCCCATTCGCCCTCTTTGGGGGCCTCGAGCGCATTGCCGAAATTGACCGATTTGGCGAGGCGCTGGTTGACAGCGAAAGGATCCAGCGGCGCGGTGATCGGCGGGTATTTGGGCGTGATCTTTTTAGGCGCGGTGCTCTGCTTTTCGCAGCCGTTACCGGCCAGTAGGGCCGTGAAGAGAAGGGGCAGAAAGACGATGGTCCGGGGGTGGCAATGTGGCATGGCAGGTTCCTTGCAACGTAAATGGCTCACGATAACCTGCCAAATTAGGCATTCCCCGGGAAAAAGGCAACGGGAATCTCGCATCCGCAGTGTTTTACCGGCCTAACCTGCCTCCCGGCGGGAGCCGGAAACCAACAGGCGCGGGATCGACTGGATTGGCGGATTATTTCTGTTGATTTTGTCCAGAATATCCATCACTTTAAAGCGGACGGACAAGCCGTGCAGTTCAACCGCAAGAGGAAATTGAGTATGCGAAATTTACTGTTTTCATTGGCCCTGCTGCCGGGCCTGCTGGGGACGGCAGCAGGGAGAGGGAGCGCCCCGGCGCCGGATTATGCGGACTGGGTCAATCCTCTCGTCGGCACCGATTCGGATGTCGGACTATCTAATGGCAACACCTATCCCGCCATCGCTTTACCCTGGGGGATGAATTTCTGGACGCCGCAAACCGGCCGCATGGGTGACGGATGGCAGTATACCTATAGCGCCCGCAAGATCACCGGATTCAAACAAACTCATCAGCCTTCACCCTGGATCAACGATTATGGGGCGTTCGCCATCCTGCCAGAGACCGGACGGCTCAGGGTGGGGGAGATCGAGCGGGCCTCATGGTTCAGCCACAAGCGCGAAACCGCCAGGCCCTATTATTACCGCGTCTACCTCGGCGACTATGATGTCTGGACGGAGATCACCCCGACCGAACGCTGCGCGCAGTTCCGGATTACCTATCCGGCGACGGATAGCGCTCGCTTGGTGATCGATGCTTTTGATGGGGGATCCTGGATCAAAGTCCTTCCCGAAGAGAAAAAGATCCTCGGTTTCTGCCGCAACAACCACGGCGGGGTGCCAGAAAATTTCCATAATTACTTTGTCATCCACCTGGATGCGGAGATTGCATCCTTTGCCACCTGGGAGGGCGATCAGCTGTTTCCCGGCCGCGCGGAGCGGCAAGGCGGGCATGTCGGCGCGGCGGTTCAGTTCAACCTCCAGGCCGGCGGAGCGCTCCACCTCCGGGTGGCCTCTTCTTTCATCAGCATCGAGCAGGCTGAGCTCACCCTCGCCCGCGAAGTGGGCGGGGACTCGTTCGATCAAACGCTGCGCAAGGCCAAATCGGTCTGGAACGAAGGATTGGGGAGGATCGAGGTTTCGGGTGGCACCCCGGCCCAACTGCGCACCTTCTACACCGCCCTCTATCGCACCATGCTCTTCCCGCGGAAATTCTTTGAATTCGATCGCACAGGCCAGGTCGTCCATTACAGCCCCTTTAACGGCCAGGTGCGGCCGGGCTATCTCTTCACGGATAATGGCTTCTGGGATACCTTCCGGGCGGCCTTCCCCCTGATGACCATCCTGCATCCCACCCTGGTCCGTCAATTCATGGAGGGGCTGGTCCATACCTATCGGGAGAGCGGCTGGCTGCCGGAATGGGCCAGCCCGGGTCACCGGGACTGCATGATCGGCTCCAACTCCGCCTCCATCATCGCCGAAGCCTGGCTCAAGGGGATCCGCGGCTATGATATCCAGACCCTTTATGAAGCCCTCCTTAAGAATTCAGAGCAGGAGGGGCCGCTGCGATCGGTGGGCCGCTTCGGCGTGGACTTTTATAATACCCTGGGCTATATTCCCTATGATGCCGGTGTGAACGAAAATGTCGCCCGGACCCTAGAATACAGTTATGATGATTTCGCCATTCAGCGGCTCGCCCAGGCGCTTTCCCGGCCGGCGGAGGAGATCGCCCGCTTTTCCCGGCGCGCGCTCAACTACCGCAACGTCTTTGATCCCTCCACCGGCTTCATGCGGGGCCGCAATCGCGACGGCCGCTTTCAGATCCCGTTCCGCCCCGACAAATGGGGCGATGCCTTCACCGAGGGCTGTGCCTGGCACTATACCTGGTCGGTCTTTCATGACCCCCAGGGATTGATCGATTTGATGGGAGGAAAAGCCCCCTTTACCGCCCGGCTGGATTCCGTCTTTACAGCCCCGCCAACCTTTGATTTTTCCTATTATGGATACCAGATTCATGAGATCACGGAGATGGCAATCGCCGGCATGGGGCAGTACGCCCATGGCAATCAGCCTATCCAGCATGCCCTCTATTTGTATGATTGGGCCGGTGAACCCTGGAAAACCCAGAGACGGGTGCGCGAGGTGATGGATCTTCTCTATACGCCCGATCCAGACGGCCTTTGCGGTGACGAGGACAATGGCCAGACCTCCGCCTGGTATGTTTTCTCTGCCCTGGGGTTTTATCCGGTCTGTCCGGCGACTGGGCAGTATGCCCTGGGATCACCTCTTTTCAGCCGGATGGTTCTGCATTTGGAGGACGGAGCACGCTTTACTGTCGACAGCGCGAAAAACAGCCCTGAAACGGTCTATATCACCGGGGCGTGGCTGGATGGCAAAGCCTGCACGAAAAACTATATCATGCACCAGGATGTGATGCGGGGAGGACGGCTCAAATTCACCATGAGTTCCCAGCCCAATACCAGGCGGGGAACGGATCCCGCGGATTATCCCTACTCCTTCTCGAACGAAGTGAAATATCCTTGAAGCGAGTCGATCACAGGTTGGTCGCGGGTGGTTTGTTCCGCCGGATTCTCCTGTCAGATCCTCCGGCCGGATCAGCGTGGGCTCACCCCTTGAGTCCGCGCCGGAGGAGCGCGAGCAGGGCGGGCAGATCGCCGGCAGCTTCGATACCGGCGTGGAGGCCGGTCTGCTCCATGATCCTCTCCCGCGATTCCAGCCGGTCGAGCCGCAGCGAGAGGGTGCCGCCCAGGGTTTCGGCAATGCGGCCCTTCATGCCCTGCGGTGTGGGGGCATGCAGCAGACCGGCTCTAGCGCGCTCGGCGCGGATATGGAGGCGGTGGTGGCGGTCGCGCACCTGTAGAAGGATCTCCGCGTCGCCGATCTCGAGGGCTTCGACCTGGGCGCCGGTGTAGGTGGCGAAACGGTAGAGGTGGTGGCGGTGGTGCAGCCCGATGATAAAACCGGGGAACGCGCTGCGCAGCCAGGGGATGATGGCGACCGAAGCCATGAAGCTCGTTTCCGCCGCCGGGAAATGGTTGCTCTGCAGCCAGATATACGCATGCGGAAAGGAGCGGCCCCAATCCTTCTCGATATAGCCGCGGCCACCGGCAAAGTCGATCCCGCGGCCGTTAAAGAGCACGGTGCCCTTGAGTTCGTGGGAAAAGCTGACCACCCCGTGATAGCATTCCATGAAGGGCACCCATGCATACCAGCCCATGGCGCCAGGGGAACGCAGGGTGACCGGCCAGGGGCTGAGGGGGCCGAAAGTAATCTCCCCCTTGAGCTGCCAGCCTTCGGCTTCGATGTCGAGTGCCAGCCCGTTTTGGCTGAAACAGCAGGCACCGACGTGCTGCTCGAGGCCTCGGGGATCGGCGTGGAACTGCTCTGCCGGCACCCGATGATAAAAGCTGCGGCCGCTGCTGCCATCGAGGATCTGAAGGAAGGCGTGATCTTGCTCCGGCTCCCGATGACGCGCAATGCCGGGGATCAGCGCCAAGCGGTTCTCCCCAGCCCCGTCGACGCATTTGTAATACCAGCCCTCGAAAAATGGCGCTTTCTTTTTTTCACCGTGATAACCCTCCAGATGGAGGAGTGAGCGTATGGCAATCACCAGAACTCTCCACAGGGTGAAAGCTCATTGCAGGATCAGGACTGCCAACAAGCCGAGAACCAGCAAGGCGGACATGCCCAAATGGATTTGCACATTCCAGCACGCCGCGGTCTTGAGTTCCTCCGGCTGGTCGTGGTAGCGCGCAACCTGCTGCCAGGTGCGCGGCAGAAGGGCGTAAGGCAACAGGGCTGCGAGCAAAGGCCAGCCGTGCGGCAGGACGGCCATCGCCAGGATGAGCAGGTTGACGATGAGGAGGAGATGAATCAGCAGTAATCCCCACCGTCCGCGCCGGCTGCCCAGGCGCGCAACCAGGCCGTGCTTGCCGGAGCTATAGTCGGCCTGAAGATCGATAAGCTGCCCCATCCAGAGAATCGAGGCCGTACTGAGTCCGGTGACCGGCATGGCGGTGAGGAGGTACGGGTGGAAGAGGATATTTTGGCTTATGGCGGCAACCAGGATGGCCATGGGCCCGAAGGCGAACCAGACGGCCACTTCGCCAAAGCCGCGGTAGGCCAGTTTGACCGGGGCGGCTGTGTAATACTTGCTGAAAAAGGCCGAGAGCAGATAGAGGCCTGCGAGCCAGGGCCAAAGGTTTTTGCGGGTAAGAAAGAGGAGGAGCAGAACCGCGGCCCCAGCGACAATCAAAGCGAACCGGGCGACACGGTACATCCCGGGGAGCAGATCGGGGTGCTCAAGCAGAAAACCACTGCCGCCGCTGAACTCGTTGCGGTGCAGGTTGATACGGTCGGTCCCTTGCAGGGTATCGAAGATGTCATTATAGACATTGGTGGCCGCATGCAGCGCGACACCCATCACCAGCACGACGGCGAAACCGGCCGGAGAAAAATGGCCGGAGGCGATGACCGCCAGCAGGGTGCCGGCGCAGAGGGGAGCGAGAATCGAGGAGAAAAAAGGCGCCCGCATCAGGGCGAAAAGACCGGGCCTTGTCGCTACCATGGTGTGTACTCCTGTCTGGTTGGCTGCTCTCTTCTTAACAGCGGTTCGCTAAACTGCATTCCTGAACCGAGTGAATTTATTTCCTCGCCTGAAGCTCCGGATCCTGGCAGGGCGCATTTGGGGAGCCGAATTCCGCTTAATTTTTTCGATCCAGACGATAAGTTCTTGCCTGATATCCTCTTTTTCCCTATACTTTAGGGATTGAAAACAGGCTTCCGTACCTCCCACGGAGACGTGCGCTATGGATTTTCCCATTTTCCATCTCGATTTCATCGGCGACCGCATGCTCATTGCCATCACCGCCATCGTCCATGTCATCATCAACCATCCCATGGCGGTGGGGGCCATCCCGATGGCGACGCTGCTGGAGTGGATCGCCTACCGCAAAAAATGGGCGGACCTGGACCGGCTTGCCTACAAGATCACCTTTGTCTTTTTTGTCATCACCACCTCGCTTGGTGCGATGACCGGCGTCGGCATCTGGTTTACCACCTCGCTGGTCAACCCGGATGCCATCGGCAGCCTGATCCGCGTTTTCTTCTGGGCCTGGTTCAGTGAATGGGTGGTCTTTTTCCTCGAAGTGGTCTTCATCATGGTCTATTTCCTCACCTGGAAGCCCTGGAACAGAGCGAGGAAGCGGCTGCATCTCTGGACCGGCTTGTGCCTGAGCCTTTTCTCCTGGCTGACCATGGCGATCATCACCGGCATCCTTGGATTCATGATGAACACCGGCCGGTGGATGCCCTACAGCCATGAATGGGTGCCCGAATCGAGCCTCTTCATTGCCTTTTTCAATCCCCTTTATCTGCCGCAGCTCATCTTCAGGACTTCCGTGGCCTTTCTGGGCGCAGGACTCTTTTTTCTCTTTCTCATCCCCTTTTTCACCAAGCGCACCGCGGAGGTGCGCGGGCGCGCAGTGCGCCCGATCAGCCTCTGGGTGTTGGGCTGGCTGCCGGTCGCCATCGCCGGGGCGTTTTTTTACTGGCACCGCATCCCGGTCTACATGCAGGCCAACGCCCCCGTCGCGCTGGCGACGCAGGATTTTACCCGATGGTACCAGACCATCCTCTGGTTTCTCTTCGGCATGGCCGCGATCGTCCCCCTGGCCGCCCTCTGGGGCGCCCTGAAACCGAAAAAGCTGCCGGCCGCCGCCCTGGTCATCCCCTTCATTGCAGTCGCCACGCTGCTCGGCACCTTCGAACGGCTGCGCGAGTTTGTACGCAAGCCCTGGATCATCCAGGGCTATCTCTATGCCAGCGGCCTACGCGCCCAGGATTACCCGCTCTACAAGGAGGAGGGCGTGCTTTCCCGGGCTACCTGGGTGCGCCATCATCAGGTGACCGAGGAGAACAAACTGGAAGCGGGGGGAGAGGTCTTTATGGTCTCCTGCAGCCGCTGCCACACCCTGAGCGGGGTCAACAGCGTCCGCACCCGGTTTCAAAAGCTTTTTCCCGCCAACAAATGGCAGGAGGATCAACTCGCCGCCTATATCAGCACGATGCATAATGTGCGCATTTTCATGCCGCCGTTTCCGGGAAATGATGCGGAGCTCAAGGCCTTGAGTGCCTGGCTGACCGCCAATCAGCATCTTGCCCTCCGCGCAGAGGGGGGGCAGACCGCCTTGCTGCCCAATGCGCCGGTGTTGAAATAGCAGCGCGGAACAGCGCAGTGCGTTGCCACGGCGTCCGCACCTCTCGATCTGTGCGCAAGAAGCTCACTTTTGAATCAGGACCTATCCATGAATCCTCTGACTGTGCCTCATGACATTCCCTTGCAGTTACCCCTGCCTGCGGGGCTGGTCAAGCACCTGCTGGTACTGCTCTTTCTGGTTCATATCCTCTTTGTCAATTTCATGCTCGGCGGCCAGACTCTGGCGGTGCTTTTCGAGTTCGCCGGACTCTGGCGAAAAAAATACGACCGACTCGCTTATGAAATCGCTTCCACGGTCACGGTGAACAAAAGTCTCGCCGTGGTCCTCGGCGTGGCGCCCCTGCTGGCCATCAATGTGGCCTATACCCTTTTTTTTTACTCCTCGACGGCCTTGATAGGCTTCGCTTGGATCATGATCATCCTGATGGCCACGGCTGCCTTTCTCCTCACCTACCTGCATAAATACACCTGGGAGCGCTGGGGCGAACGCCATCGGGCCCTTCATTTGACCGTCGGCGCGGCGGCGATGGTGCTTTTTTTCAGCATCGCCCTGGTCTTCATCACCAACATCAATCTGATGATCCTGCCCGGCTGGTGGCCGCGCGTGGCCGGTTTCCTCTCGGCGTTGCTGCTCCCGAGCGCCCTGCTGCGCTATCTCCACTTCATCCTCGCCACCCTGGCCATTTCGAGCCTGTTCGCAGCGGGCTGGTTCGGCCGTTCTGGTTTCGCGATGGAACGATTGCCCGGGTTTACCCGCGGCGAGGTCATCACGCTCTTTTTCCAGATCGCTTTCCTGATCACCCTGCTGCAATTCCTCGCCGGACCAGCTTTGCTGCTCTCCCTGCCGGTGCAGGGCCACTCCCTGACCGTTTGGCTGCTCTTTCTCACCGGCGCAGCGGTTGCCATGTTCCTCGCCTGGCTGCTGTGGCGGGAGGTGGATCGGCCGCATGAGGTGTTGCGCGGCAGCTACTTGGCCCTTCTCGCCCTGCTGACGGTCACAGCCCTCTTTATGGCCTACGGCCGCCATTTTTACCGCGAGCGCGCCGTCGCGCCATACCATCAAGCGATGCTGGCCAAGACCGAGACGATGATGTGGGATTCGCGCGCCGCCGCCTCCCGGGCGCGTATGGGATTAACCAAGGTCGTCTATGCCTCCGAGGGGGAGAAGGGTTTCAAGACCAGCTGTGCCGCCTGCCATGGGGCGACCACGACCATCGTCGGACCACCCCTCACCGAGGTGCGCACCCTTTACGCCGGCAAACCCGATGCACTGATCGCCTGGGCCAAGGCTCCGGGTGTCAAGCGCGGCGGAGCGCCGATGCCCTCCTTCAAGCATCTGCCGGACCAGCTGCTCCACGACATCGCAGAATATATCCTCCGGGGTCAATGAATGACGCAGTGAAATAATTCTCCCTGGACCACTGTTATGCACAATGATATTCATCTGAGAAGGGAAATTATTTCATGCGAAGTCGGATTCCGTTCACACTCGTACTGCTTTTTGCCGCTGGTAAGCTACTGGCGGATCCTCTTGAGGTGCAGCGCTTCGGCCGGATCACCGGCCATGTCCATGATGCGGTCACAAAAGAGGCGCTCATCGGCGCCAATGTCCAGGTGGTCGGCACAACACTGGGGGCGGTCTCGGCCGCCGATGGCACTTTCACCATCGAGCGCGTGCCCGAGGGCATGATCGCTCTTCAAGTCTCCATGATCGGTTACAAACCGGTCATCCAGCCTGACCTGATGGTCACGCCCATCAAACCCCTCGAGGTCAATATTGGCCTCAATCAAACGGTCCTGGCTGGCGCCAGTGTCACGATCAAACCCAGCTATTTTGAATCGGTCAGCGACAAACCGCTGAGCGTCCAGACCCAATCTTATGCTGAAATCCGCCGTCTGCCCGGCGGCTATGAAGATGTGGTGCGCGCCATTTCCATCCTCCCGGGCGTAGCTCAGGCCCAGAATGGCCGCAATGACCTGATCGTGCGCGGCGGTGCCCCCTCCGAAAACCTCTATGTCATCGACGGCGTTGAGGTCCCCAACATCAACCATTACGGCACCCAGGGCGCCACCGGCGGTCCCCTGAGCTTTGTCAATCTCGATTACGTTGAAAACACTACCTTTTCGACGGGCGGCTTTGGTGTGCGTTACGGCGACCGTCTCTCGTCGGTGACCAATATCGAGATGCGCAAGGGTCGTGAGGACCGCTGGGGCGGCAAGGGCACCATCTCCGCCTCCCAGTTCGGTCTCAATCTCGAGGGCCCGATCTCGGAGAAGGGGAGTCTGGTCTTTTCCGCCCGGCGCAGCTATCTGGATTTTATTTTCAAGGCGGCCGGCTTCGCCTTTGTGCCGGAATACTGGGATTTCCTCGTCAAAGGCGATTACAAACTGGGGCCACATGACCAGCTCTCACTGACCGCCCTGTCCGCCATCGATAACGTCAAGCTCTTTAACGATACCGCCGAAAAGCGCTACGACAACTCCCGGGTTGTCAAGACCGACCAGTATGAGGCCGTCGCCGGTCTGACCTGGCGGCATCTCTTCACGTCGGGTTACACAACCCTCAGTCTCAGCAACAACCGGTTCCGCTATGATTTGCTGCAGTCCGACACCACGCAAAAGTCGATCTTCAAGAACAACTCGCTCGAACGCGAAACCTTGCTGACGGCTAATCTGGTCCTCAAACCGGCGCGGCGCACCGAGGTGACCCTGGGCGGACAGGCGCGTGCTGTGCTCTTCGAAAGCGCCATCGCCGTTCCGCCCTTCACCAGTCCCTTCGGCCAGCTCTTCAGCATCGATGCCACGCTGGATACGACAGCGGTCAAGGGATCGACCTGGCTGCAGCTGGTTCAGAAAAGCGGTCCCTTCAGCCTAACCGTCGGCGGCCGCTACGATTACTTCAACCTGATCAATCAGGGATCGGCGTTCTCGCCCCGCGCTTCCCTCGAATACGCATGGGGCCCGCTAACGCGACTGAGCCTGAGCGCCGGACGCTACCATCAGGCGCCCGCCTATATCTGGCTGGTCGCCAATCCGCTCAATCGCCGCCTCCGGCAGATCCGGGCGGACCAGTTCATCCTTGGCGTTCAGCATCTCCTGCGCGATGACCTCAAACTCAATCTCGAGGGCTATTACAAAAAGTACAGCCGCTACCCGGCCAGCACCCTGCAGCCCTGGCTGGTGATGGCCAACACCGGTGCGGGCTATGGCGGTGCGGAGGAGGGCTTCGCCTCCTACGGGATCGATCCCCTAATCAGCGAGGGGACCGGCTGGGCGCGCGGCATCGAACTCTTCGCGCAGAAACGGTTGTCGCAGGCTCCCTGGTACGGCCTGCTCAGCGTCAGCTATAACGAGGCGCAGTTCAAGGGTCTGGATGGCATCGGACGCCCCGGGAGTTTTGATCAGCGCTGGATTGCCAACCTCGGCGGCGGGTGGATCCCCAACAGCCGCTGGGAGTTCAGCACCCGGTTCCGGCTGGCTACCGGCCGGCCTTATACGCCCTACAATGCCGACTATAGCAGGTCGGGCGGCTTGTACAACACAGTCCGTATCGGGGTGAATCACTCCCTTGATCTCCGCGTCGACCGCCATTGGCAGACAGGCGGGATGGGTCTGATCACCTTCATCGATATTCAAAACATCTATAACCGCAAGTTCAAGGATGTGCCGCGCTGGAATGCCTTCAAAAAAGAACTCGACGAGACCTCCAGTATCGGCATTCTGCCGACTATCGGCATCAGTGCTGAATTCTAGGTCAGGTCGTAAAAAAAGCCCGGCTGCAGCCGGGCTTTTTTTTGCCCACCATCAGCGGCGCCGGTCGAGTACGGCAGGGAGCGCGGAGGCCAGGTCAGGGTGGTGGAAGTGAAAACCGGCTGAAGTGAGGCGGGCCGGGAGGACCCGGGCGCTGCTCAGCAGCATCTCCTGTGCCATCTCGCCCAGAGCCAGGCGCAGCGCGAAGGCGGGGACGTTGAAGAGGACGGGGCGGTGGAGGGTGTGAGCGGCGATGCGGGTGAACTCGGCGTTCGTTACCGGCGCCGGAGCGGTGACATTGACCGGTCCGCTCACTCCAGGCGTTTCGATCAGGAACGCCAGGGCGCGGTGGACATCGGTCATCGTCACCCAGCTCCAGTACTGTCGGCCGCCGCCGAGCTTGCCGCCGACGCCCCCGCGCAGCAGCGGCAGCAGCCGCCCCAGCGCACCGCCGGACGGATCGAGGATGATCCCGAAGCGGCTGTGCAGGACCCGGATCCCGGCCTGGCGGGCGGGCTCGGCCGCACTCTCCCAGGCTGCGCAGACCTCCGCGAGAAAACCACTGCCGCCGGCCGACGATTCATCCAGCACCTCCTCGCCGCGGTCGCCATAGAAACCGGTCGCTGAAGCGCTGATGAAGACGGCCGGCGGCCTCTGCAGCCGGGCCAGCGCAGCGGCCACCAGCCGGGTCCCCACCCGGCGGCTCTCCATGATCTGTTCCTTCTTTCGGGGTGTCCAGCGGCCGGCCAGATTCTCTCCGGCCAGATGGATAACGGCATCCATGCCCTCCAGGCCGGTGTGGTCGATCTCCCCCTTGTCTGGATTCCAGAAAATCTGCCGGGCGGAGTGCAGCGGCCACTGCCGCACCAAAGGATGAATATCGTGTTTTTGCATTTGCAGATAAGCGGATAATCCGGCTCCAATCAGACCGGTCGCGCCGGAGATGGCGATTTTCATGGTCACCTCGCGTGAAGCGGTGTATGACGGCGTCGTGCGGGACGCTTTCGCCGAAGGACAGGGCTTAAAACAATATATAACAAATTGTCCGGCCAATTGCAAAAAAAATCTTGATTCGCATCCGATATATTGCATAATTGTAGCCACTGATAAGAATGCCCGCTCCCGCCTCTTTACTACGGGAGCGATGCCGTGAAGCCCACTTCGGACATTTGAAAATGAGCGCCAGCCCGATACTTGAAATGCGCCACATCCGCCGGGTTTTCCCCGGTGTCGTCGCGCTGGATGACGTTCACTTCGATCTCTTTTCGGGCGAGGTGCATGTTCTGCTGGGTGAGAATGGCGCCGGCAAATCCACCCTGGTCCGGATCCTCAGCGGAGCCCTCCCGGCTGGCAGCGGCGAAATCCTCCTCGACGGCAAAGCGGTCCGCATCGATTCCGCACGCCGGGCGCAGCAGCTGGGCATCGCCAGCATCTATCAGGAGCTGAATCTCATCCCCGCACTGACAGCCGCGGAGAATATCTTCCTCGGCCGGGAGCCGCAGCGATATGGCCGCATCGATCAGCGTGCGCTGAACGAACGCGCGCAGGCCTTCCTGGACGAGCTGCATGCGGGCATCGACGCTCGCAGCCGCATCCGCGATCTGGGCACCGCCCAACAGCAAATGGTTGAGGTGGCGCGCGCCCTCTCGCTGCAAGCACGCATCCTTATCATGGACGAACCCACCTCGGCCCTGACCGAACAGGAGATCGCAGCGCTTTTCGCCCTGATCGGCCGCCTCCTCAAGAACGGGGTTGCGGTGATCTATATCTCCCACCGCTTCGAGGAACTCTACGAAATCGGCAACCGCGTCACCATCCTGCGCGACGGCCGCTTTATCGCCACCCGGTCGGTCGCCGGGAGCTCCCGGGAGGAACTCATCCGCCTGATGGTCGACCGCAAGCTCGAGGACTTTCCGCGAGTCAAGACCACCCGGGGCGAGGAAGCCCTGCGCGTCGAAGGCCTCAGCCGCAGGGGCGTGCTCGACGATATCTCCTTCACGTTGCACCATGGCGAGGTGATGGGCATCGCCGGGCTCCTCGGCTCCGGACGCACCGAGCTGGCGCGTGCGATCTTCGGAGCCGACCCGATCGACCGCGGCCGCATCCTGGTCCACGGACGCGCGGTCCGCATCCCTTCGCCGCGGGTGGCCATCCAGCTGGGGATCGGCCTGCTGACGGAGGACCGTAAGCACCAGGGGTTGGTGCTCGGCCTCCCGGTCACCGACAACATCACGCTGCCGAGCTTGAATGCCTTCTCGCGACTGGGATGGATCCGCCGCAAAGCAGAGCATGCTGCTGCAGCGAACTACGCCGGGAGGCTGCACATCCGCGCCCTCAGCCTCGGCCAGCCGGTCCGCTATCTGAGCGGCGGCAATCAGCAAAAAGTGGTGCTGAGCAAGTGGTTGTGCTCACACGCAATGATCCTTCTCTTCGACGAGCCGACGCGCGGGATCGATGTGGGGGCCAAATTCGAAATCTATCATCTGCTGAACCAGCTCGCCGCTGATGGCGCCGCCATCCTGATGATCTCCTCCGAACTGCCGGAGATCCTCGGCCTGAGCGACCGGATCCTGGTTATGTGCCGCGGGCGCATCGCAGCCGAGTTCCCCACCGCGGCGGCGACACCGGAAAAGATACTGAGTTACGCTCTGGGAGAAAACTGAGTTGCGCACGAAATGCCTCGTTTTGCACTACGGCCGCCAGTTGGGCACTCTGATGGTGCTCATCCTCCTCTCGCTCCTGCTCTGGGGGCTCTCCCCCCATTTCATGACTCTTTCCAACGCCCTGAATATCGCCCAACAAACCTCCATCAATGCCATCATCGCCGCCGGAATGACCTTTGTGATCATCAGCGCCGGCATTGATCTCTCCGTCGGTTCGGTCCTGGCGCTGGCCGGCGTGACGATGGCCAGCAGCCTCAAGGTCGGTGCGCCGATCCCATTGGCCATCCTGCTCTGCCTGGCGATTGGATTCCTCTGCGGCAGCGTCAACGGCCTGCTCGTCGCACGCGGCAAGCTGCCTCCCTTCATCGCCACGCTGGGCATGATGAGCATCGCCCGCGGCGGCGCCCTGATCTTCACCGATGGCCGGCCGGTCTCGGGCTTTGCCGAGGGATTCCGCACCATCGCTAATGGCGAATTCCTGGCCGTGCCCATCCCGGTTTGGGTGATGCTGCTGGTCTATTTCGCCGCGCACCTGGTACTGGGGCGGACCAAAATGGGACGCTATACCTATGCCATCGGCGGTAACGAGGAGGCCGCGGTGCTCTCCGGGGTTAATGTCCCTTTTTACAAGACCCTGGTCTATGGGCTTTCTGGCGTGCTCAGCGGACTCGCGGCGGTTTTGCTGACGGCCCGTCTGAACTCGGCCCAGCCCATCGCCGGCATGAACTACGAACTGGACGCCATCGCTGCGACGGTGATCGGCGGCGCCAGCCTTTTGGGCGGAGAGGGACACATCACAGGCACTCTGATCGGGGCTTTCATCATGGGGGTATTGCGCAACGGACTCAACCTGCTCGGCGTTTCATCGTTCGTGCAGCAGACGGTGATCGGCACTGTGATCATTGTCGCCGTGCTGCTCGATATGGCGATCAAAAAACGCCGCATCTGACCGGAGAATGGTAATGGAAAAACGCGTTTTGTTGCTGCTTCTGTTGGGCCTGCTGACCGGCTGTCAGCAGCAGCCGAAAGGGAGCGGCGCCCCCGCCGTAGCCCTGGTCATGAAGACTCTCAACAATCCCTTTTTCGTGGAGATGCAGCAGGGAGCAGAGGAGGCGGCCGCCCGGTTGCAGGTGCAGCTGATCGTCCAGGCGGCTGAGCGTGAGCTCGATGTCGAAAAGCAGATGCAGATCATCGAGAATCTCATCCAGAGGAGGGTCGCCGCGATATGTCTGACCCCGTCCGGCTCCCGCGAGGTCATCCCCGCCATTTGCAAGGCCAACCGCGCCGGCATTCCGGTGCTGATCATCGACTCGGGGGTCGACTCGGCTGCGCTGGCCGAGGCCGGCGGCAAGGTGGCTACCTTCATCGGCTCGGACAATTTTGAGGGCGGCCGCCTGGCGGGGCAGATGGTCGTCGACAAACTCGGTGGCAAGGGGAATGTGGCGATCCTCGAGGGCATTCCGGGGCACGAGACCGGCGATTCGCGTTTGCGGGGATTCCATGCCGCGATCGACCGGGTGCCCGGCATCCGGCTCGTCGCGTCCCAGACCGCCAACTTTGAGCGGGATCAGGGCTACACGGTCTTCCAGAATATTTTGCAATCTCACCCCGAAGTGCAAGCGGTCTTTGGCTGCAACGACATGATGGCGCTCGGCGCTATCGAGGCCATCGCCGCGGCGGGCCGGACGCAGGATATCCTTGTTGTCGGTTTTGATGCTATCACCGATGCCCGCGAAGCCATCCAGGCGGGTCGAATGGCGGCTTCGATCGCCCAGAATCCGCGCGCCATGGGCAAGCTGGCGGTTGAAAACAGTCTCCGCGTGCTCCGTGGTGAGCACCTTCCGGCTGTGATCCCGGTCCCGATCGAACTGGTGCATTAGCCCGCTCTCAGGCTGCCTCCGAGGATTGGAGCAGCGATTAATCAGGAGAGTGCGGCGCCGATGGCGGTGGCATACTCCGCATCCGCGGGATATTCGAAGCTGACGGGGTAGAGGCGGGAAATTTCGCCGAGGATGTTCTGGCCGATCCGGTTGTTGCTGCCGTTGCCGGTGACCACGACCATATCGTATCCTTTCCCTTGCGCGGCGAAGACGGCGAGCATGCCGATGACCTGATAGGTCAGGTTGATCAGGCCGAGGGCGATATCCTCCGGATGGGCGGTATCGAGCATCTTGCCAAAGTTGGCCGCGGTCGCCTCCTTGTTGAGAAAACTGATGCGGGCGTCGGTAATGTCGCCGATCAGCAAGTCCACCTGCCGCAGTTCCCCCTTGCCGGCCAACTTCATGATATGGGCGAAATCGGTGGTCTTGAGCAGCGCCTTGGACAACCCGATGATCGTCCCGCCGCCGATGCCCGTTCCGCCAAGGTGAGTAATCCGCTCTTTTGTAGCCTCGATGAAAGCGGTCCCGGTGCCGATGTTGGCGATGAGCACCCGTTCCCGCTGCTGCAGGAAGAGGGCGCCTTGGCCGATGGCGGTGATCTCATCGACCTTGCTGGTCGGAATGGCAAAGATATCGCCGTGGATCTTGCTGGCGCCTACCCCGGTGATGATGATCCGTTCGATCTCGCGGATCTGGACCTCCTTTTCCAGCGTCAGTTTGCCGATGATGCCGGTTGCGGAGGTGATGGCGTCGATGGCCCGGGTTTTCAGCCGGCAGAGGATGCCGTCCGCGGCCATCGCGACGGCTTTGGTGGTGGTGCTGCCGATATCAATTCCGACGATCATGTCGACTCCTCAAGCTTGCTTTTTCGTCCCCGGCGCATCTGTAAGGTATTCCCTCATTTACAGCGTGCGGCCCGAAGCAGTCCGATGATTTAGACGGGGCGGAATTGCTGTTGTCCGGGGCTCGAACCGCCCCTAGCGCAGCAGCAGCATTTTTCCGGACGATTTTTGCTCTCCGAAGCGGAGGGTGAAGAAATAGAGCCCGCTGGGCAAGGCGAGTCCGGCACCATCGCGGCCGTCCCACCGAAAGCGGTGCTCGCTGCCGGCGGGGAGGGCCTCGAAGCGGCCCACCTCGCGGCCGAGGGCATCGGTGATCAGGAGCTGCAACCACTCGCGAGGGTGTGATGCCGGCAGCAGGCAGAGGATGGAAGTGGAGGCATTGAAAGGATTGGGCCAGGCGCCGGCCAAACGAAACCGGTCCGGTGCGCTCTCGCAGCGCGCTTCGACTCCGGTTGTCAGGGTAAAGTCGATATAGTTGAGGTTGAATCCTCCCCTTGAGGCTTGGATGCGCAGGGTATGGCTCCCCTGGGTAAGAGCGGCCGTAGTGCTGATGCTCTGCCAGATTTGCCAGCCGCCGGTGACCGGCAGGTCGAGTGTGGCGAGCAGGCTGCTGCCATCGATCACCTTGATCTGGCCGGACTTGCTTTCCGCGGCAACGCGAAAATCCATCCGGTAGCTTCCCGCCGTCGCCACTTCGACCTGATAGACCAGGTAATCCCCGGTATCGATATAGCCGACATTCAAGCCGCCGCCTGTATCCGTCGTGTTCTCGGTCTGCACTCCCTGCATCAGGATATAATCCTCCGCCTGGATCCGGCCAGGCACCGGGTCCTTGCCGGCGATATCATTGCACAGGTTGTAAACCGGCTGGGCTGCGAAGGGTGCGAGCTGGCCGCCGTCGGCGCTGCGCACCATACTGCCATTGTAGACCACCTGAATCACATCATGCTTGACCACGGCATGGCCGAGGGCGAGGCGAAAAAGGGTGGGATCTTTCGGGTCGCGGGCGATTCCGGTGATGCCGCTCAAGCCCCAATTGACCAGGACCGTCCACTCCGCCGGGGTGCTGGCGGCGGGATCGGCCATCGCCTTGTTGAAGCCAACCAGCACGGTATCGCCGGCCGTATTGACCGATGCCGCATAAAACTCCGGAGCGCTGCCTGGATCGGAATCGGCGAGGCGGGTTATACCGTAGCCGTAGGGGTAGAGGGGCCTATAGGGATCATCACCGCAATTGATCGGGATATCGCCCATGACGCGCGGCCAGGAGTGCGGGAGCTTGCCGGAGGGTGGGTAGCTGCCGAAGAGGACGTCGGTGATGCCGCGGGCCTCGGTGCCGGGGAGCCAGGCGGCGATGAGGACGTCCGCCCAGGGCAGGATGGAATCGATGAGCATCGGCCGGCCAGAATAGAGGAGGACCACGGTCTTCAAGCCCGCTTTCTTCAGTGCCCGCACCGGCTCGACGATTTTGGCGGCGAGATGGAGATCGTTCCTGTCGCCCTGGCCCTCGGCGTAGGGGGTTTCGCCGATGACGGCGATGCCGAGGTCAGCCCCCTCGGCTCCGGAGCCGTCGAGGGAATAGGTGAACTGGACCGCCGGGGCCTCGGCGCGCAGAGCCTCGAGCAGGGTGGTGCCGTCGGTGATGTCGCCGCTGGAGCCCTGCCAGCTGATGGTCCAGCCGCCGCACTGGTTGCCGAGGTTGTCGGCGCCGTTGCCGGCTACGTGGATGCGCCGGGCGCTGCGGGAGAGGGGCAGGATCCCGTCCTTTTTGGCAAGCAGCACCAGGGATTCGCGCACGCAGGCGCGGGCCACCTCGCGGTGGGCGGCGCTGCCGATCGCCGCGGTGAGAGCCGGATCGGTCGAGGCATCCTCGAAAAGCCCCATGCGGAATTTGACGGTGAGGATGCGGCGGACCGCATCATCGATGCGCTCCAACGTCACCTCTTTGGCGTTGACCGCGGCGGTCAGCTCGCGGATGAAATCGCGGTAACTGTCCGGCACCATGCCCATGTCGACGCCGGCGTTGACCGCGGCAACGATCTGGGCATGATAGGTGCTGCCCGGCAGCCGCTTGATACCGTCCCAGTCCGACACGACAAAACCCTTGAAGCCCAGCTCACCCTTGAGCACGGTGGTCAGCAGATAGCGGTTGCTGTGCATTTTGGCGCCGTTCCAGCTGCTGTAGGAGGGCATGATCGTGGTGGCGCCGGCCGCGATGGCGCGGGCGTAGGCGGGGAGGTAGAGGGCGCGAAGGGTGGTCTCATCGCACACCGTGTTGCCCTCGTTGACGCCACCGCTGGTGCCGCCATCACCGAGATAGTGCTTGGCGCAGGCGAGGATGCGGTCGCGCCGTCCCAGTGTGTCGCCCTGGAAGCCGCGGACTTGGGCAACGCCCATCATCTCCGCCAGCTCCGAGGTCTCGCCGAACGCCTCATAGGTGCGGCCCCAGCGCTCGTCGCGGGCGACGGCCACGCAGGGGGCAAAGGTCCAGTCGATGCCGGTTCCGGCCACCTCAAGAGCGGTGATTTCCGCGGCCCGGCGCACCAGGGTGGTGTCCCGGGTCGCGCCTAGGCCGATGTTGTGGGGAAAAATGACTGCACCCTTGACGTTGTTGTGGCCGTGCACGGCGTCGATGCCGTAGAGGAGCGGGATGGCCAACCGGGTGGAGAGGGCCTGCGATTGCATCCGATCGTACATTTCCGCCCAGCCCGCTGGGGAATTGTTTTCCGGGGCCGAGCCGCCGCCGCTGAGTACCGAGCCGAGGTAATATCCGGCGATGTCGGCCTCGCTAGCGAGACCGCCGCGGTCAGCCTGGGTCATCTGGCCGATTTTTTCGGCCAGGCTCATGCGGCCGAGCAGATCCTCGACGCGGTCAGCGATCGGGGCGCCGGGATCGAGGTAGATCTGGGAAGCTGCTGGCAAGGCCAGGCTGATGAGGCAGAGTAAAGCGGCCTGAACGGCCTTTCTATACCTTTTATGCATAACCGGTCTTTCAGTATTTGAATGAAGGCGGGATCGTCGATTTTGCCGCGGTGCCGTTTTGATCACCGGGCCGTCGGATCGCAATGGTTCGGCGGATTACTCCCGGATCTTGTCCTATGCCGGGAATTTACTTTACTTGACCCACGATCACCGTGTAATTTTTTCCATATTTTTTCGCACATTTGGGGCAGGTCGTATACCACATGTACCATTTCCGGACCTCCAGCCCCTTGTCCTTGGCCCGTGCGCTGAAATCTGCACACCATTTCCCGGTGTCCCGAAAGGGTCCTTCATAGACTTTAGTCATGAAGGATCCGGTCAGGGTGGTATTTTCTGCACCGGGGATCTCCCGGTCAACGGCGAGATAGACATCCATGTTCCATCTGGAGGTGTGATCGGACAAGCAAAGGCTGTGGGCAAAGGTCCCGCCCGCTGCCGTCACTTTCTCATCCAGACGTTTCATGACCGAGCCGAAATTGAGCGGCATGAAGAAGAAGGTGCGAACCTTCTCCTTGATGAATTTTTTATCCGACCATTCCATCATCTTGTCCTCCCAAGGATCCGGGTCGAATTTCGGACAGCAGGTTATCTCGTCCATAGGTTTCTCCATGAAAGATTGCGTTCTATTCCAATAGGCAACGAGCCCCGGCGCCACCTCGGCGGCGGGTTTCCTGTTCAATAAAGGTGCAGGGCCATCCTGCCGCCCTATCGGCCGGCCGCGGCGGTACAGCTCTCTACTCCGGGCTGAAGCGATGCGCCGCTTTCATTTGTTCCAGATGGCTCAGGAGATAAGCCCAAAGGGCCTTCGAGCCGTCCGCGACCAGGGCGGCGTTCAGCGCCACCACCCGGTCAAAGGAGATGCCGTTTTTTCTCCAGGTCTCACCGCCATGGTGGATGTTCTGCAAAATCGGCTCGGCGCGGTCGATGGCATTGGCGTAGCGCGCCTCGGGCGTCGAACGGGCCTCGAATTCGCGCAACAAGGCGGAATACTCTTCCTGCCGGACTGGTCCCAGCAGGCCAAGAAATGCCTGCGCGGCTTCCATCTCCCTGCGCTTGTGATCCTCATTCTTGGCGTAGACGATGGTATCGCCGCAAAAGATCTCCCCCAGATCGTGTAGGATAAGCATCTTCAACACAGTGGCGATGTTGACCGCCTCGTTGGCATAAGGCTGCAGGGTGATGGCCATGAGACCGATGTGCCAGGAGTGCTCGGCATCGTTTTCGAAGCGCTCATTGGAAAAGTTCCGCGTCTTGCGGAAGATATTCTTGAGCTGGTCTGCTTCCTTGATAAATTCGATGGCTTGATCCATCCGGCTGACAGCCTCCTTTTCCTGATACCGGGCAAGTGCCGGTTCGATGGGTTATTTACATTACAAAAAAGAAGTGTGGCATGCAAGGAAAAACCGGGAGCACGACGCATGGCCCCGGTCACCCGTGCCGTTCCGGCGCGCCGAACGCGCTTCAGGCCCCGAGTTTCTCCGCTGCCAGGACAAAGAGGGGAAAATGCCGCAGGACGCCGCCGGCCATGCGGGGGATCTCGTAGGCCGTCTCGAAACGGATGTTGACAAAGCCCGCCTTCTCGACCATGTGGCCGAGTTCAGCTCGGTCAAAGCCGTGGTGGCCCGTAAAATCTCCGCTGTGAAAGGAGCCGTCCTCGCGATCGAGATCGGCAATGCAGAGCCAGCCGGGTGCCACCAACATTTCGTTGAACTTGTCGAGGATGGCCGGGATATCAGGGATATGGTGCAGGGTGAGGAGGGTGAAAAGCAGGTTAAAGCGGTCCTCCGGCAGGGGGTCCGTGAGCAGATCAAGTTTCATGACCCGCATATCTTCGTCCAGACCGGCATTGGCAATCTTGGCATCGGCCACCGCGAGCATGCCCGCGGAGGTGTCGGCGAGGACGATGCCGCCGATCCATTGCTGGAGTGCAAAACTGAGTAACCCGGTTCCGGCTCCGTATTCCAGGCCGTACATCATGGGATCCAGGGGTACCATCCGGGCGATGGTGTCGGCCACAGCGCGGGCGCGCTCGACTCGGATATGATCATCGTCCCAGGTGCGAGCGCGGGAATCAAAATCGGTCATTGTTCTCTCTTGGCTCTTTTCTGCCAGGACCGTCATGGCGGTGATAAATACAGGGCGATGCAGCGCTGTCAGGATTGCACCTTTTGCCGACGTGGCAGGAAGAAAACCGCCAGCGCCAGCAGTACGATCCCGACGGTGGTGAGCGCCACCATCCACGGGTGCGTCCTGCGGCTTTGCGCCCACATGGTATAATCGGCGAGAAAAAACTGCTTGGCGGAGACCGGCCATGCGATCCCGGATGAATCATCGGCCTGGCCGTTGCTCGACTGGATTTTTCCCGGCATCACGACACGGTTGAGATATTTCGCATGGCGCACATCGTCGTCAAACTCCAGTTTCTCCTCGATGACCTTGTAGGTGGTATCCAGCGCGGGTTGGAGGCGACGGACCGCGGGCGTGCCGAGAATCCGCTCGCAAGTAGCTACGATAGCATTGAGATCATCCTCCTTGGCCGAATCGATCAGGGCGGTGCGCAGCCGCTCTTTACGGGAGGCGATCCAGGCCGGGGTCAATCCGGGATCCTGCAAACGCGCGGCATGGTTCTGCAGCGACTGGTAGAACTCTTCAAATACTCCGGCCATCAGCCAGCTCTCCACCTTTTCATCCAGGGTATCATCGCTGTCGGGTGCGGCGATCCAGGCGGCGAGATCCTTTTCACTCAGATAGCCTGACCGGGGCGGCAGCTGATAAGGATTGAAGGCATGGTAGGTTTCGCGGTACTCATAGCTAGTATAAAACCAGCGAAATTTTTTCCTGACTTCCACATCGATCCGGACCTGCCAGGGACGGGCACTGGCGCGATTGTAGAGCGCTTGCAGCTCACCGGCGGAAGTAAAACGCTTGCGCGCAACCGTTTTGGCATCCCGCCCCTCCTTGGCGGCCGGCGTCGTGGAGATGCTCCAGGTGGAATCGACCGGCAGGGTGAAGCAGCTTTTCGAAAACCGGCCCGGCTCGCGGTTGAGGACGATTATGCGCTCAATGCTGCCATCGGCGAAGATCCGCGTCGTGGTCTCGATCTCTTTGCAGTTTAGGAGGATAGAGGCCAGGAGAGATCCGCCGACAAGGAGACGCTTCGCTTTTTGCATGTCTATCTCCTGATCGCTGTAAGGTCCGGACTCAATGAGGCGTTTCGCGCCGAGTGGCCGAAGCTCCCGTCTCGGTGCACGGGATCGCATGGGCCGCTGCAAATTCCTTCAACAGCGACTTGAGGCGTCGGTTTTCGCCATAATCGAACGCAGACATCGCAATGGCACGGCGGGGGTCCGTTTTCAGAAAGAGATCCACCCGGGATGGATGAATTTCGAGGTGATCGATTTCGTTTGAGGAGAAGGAACGCCGTTTTTCCAGAAAAGCGGGCTTGATCGCCACCCCGGCCTCGCCCAGCTCGACACGCGGGACGCCGCTGCGACGGCTATAAATCAGTAACGTGATGCCGGCGATGACAAACACCAGCAAAAAGGCGGCGTAGAGAAGGGCCAGGGGACGCCGCTGCAGGATCATCAAGATGGCCTGGCTGGCGAACACCAGCAAGCTGAAGAGATAGGCGATGATCAACCACTTGTTGGTGGCTTTTCCCTTGTAACCGAGGTATACGGTTTCTTCCATGGCGGGCCTCACGGTGTGGTTTTCTCGCGAACGAATCCGATCGACTCCAACCCATGATCCAACATACAGCAAATTTGTACAACGGTCAAGGGAAAAAATCGCTACAGCGGCGGCGCGGGTGGGCGCCAGAGGCGGGGCAACCCGGGCAGGCCAACCCTAACTCTATTAGCTTAAGCTTGGGTGCGGCTAAGAATTTTTATAAAATATGAGAATTTCCTTGCTATTCTAATTACCATTTTGTACTTTATTTTAGTAATCGTCTCCGCAGTTGGGCCGCTTTCTGAATTCGGTAACCAGACTCTCGATTATACCCGCAAATCCATACGAATCGTGTCGGTGAGCTCTAATAAAGCTTCTGGTGCGATTTTTTGTTTTGGGGCAAAGAGCGGCCTCGAGCGGAACCAGCAGTAAACGTTTTAAGGAAAGGTTGAGTCGATGGAAACCGGTACTGTAAAGTGGTTCAACAGCTCCAAGGGGTATGGCTTTATTACGCGCGAAGCCGGCGATGACGTCTTCGTGCACTACAAGAACATTCAGGGTGAGGGCTACAAAACCCTGGATGAGGGTGATCAGGTGCGGTTTGACGTCGGCCAGGGCCCAAAGGGCCTCCAGGCTACCAATGTCACCAAAGTCTGACTTGACATAGCCCTCCTTTTCGCAGCCCCGTCTGCAAGCAGGCGGGGCTTTGCTGTCTTGGCCCTTTTCCGCCCGTCATCTTCTCATCCCCTTCAGATCGTTTCCGCAGCCGGCCCGATGAGGCGCAGGCTGTCGAGTCGCAGCCGCGCTTCGAGCACCGATTCCTCCAGCAGGGTTTCCTCGGTGGCCAGCGCGGCCATCCGCGCGGCGTTCTCCGGGTCATCGGCCGGCGCCAGCTCGCGCAGCCGCCCGATCTCCTGCTGCAGCGCTTCGTGCAGGCGTCCGGCCGCAGCCGCGATCAGAACCGATCGCCGCTTCTCCGCCTCCCGCTGCGCCGCGTCCAGCAATCCGGGAAGCAGCGTCTGCTTGAAGGAATCGGCTGCGGCGAGCCGGGCGTGGGGGTCGTTGCGTACTGATGTGGAGAGCGAGTGCATCGGCCAGGCCGCGGTGCACTCTTGCAGATTCTGATCAATGACGACGCGGATCGGGGTCGGCGGCAGAAAACGGTCGGGATGGACGCGCTGGTGGCGGATGCATTCAAGCAGGAAGAGGGCCTCGAACAGGAGTTCTCCTTCACCAAGATCCGTCATCAGGCAGACCGCGCAGTTGCCCTTCTCATGGCCGAGAAGGAGATCGATGGCGCCGATGACCATGGGGTGGTCCCAGGTCAGGAATTCGATCGCTTCGTGGCTGAGGGCGGTGCGTCGGTCGAAGGTCACCACCAGCTGTTCACGTTTGAGGGCGGGGAGGGGGAACTCGGGCTGTGAAAGGAGGGAGAGGTTGAGCTGGAAGGTGCGCCGGCCGATCTCCTCGGCGAGGATGCCATAGAGGTCGAAGAGTTTCAGCATGAATTTATCCAGCTCGAGCGACTCGTCCATGGTGGCGATGTTCTCCTGCAGGGCCCGCGCCGCCTCCGGCCGGCAGGAGTTGAGCGCCAGCAGGCGGTCCTGCCCCTTTTGCAGCACTGCGGCGATCTCGACGCGCAACGCGCATGTTCTTTGAATGAACGCCTCTAGACCATCCAGATCGGCGGAGACGGCGCGTTCGGCCAGCTCTGCGCCGAGGGTGGCATGTATTTTCCAGGATCCCGGCAGGTTGGAGGCAAAAGCGTTCAGTCCCTCGTGGTGCCAGCGGGCGATCACCTCCTGGCCGCTGCCCTCGAGATAGGGGACGAGGATGTCGATCGTCTCCGTCTGGCCGATGCGGTCGAGTCGGCCGATGCGCTGCTCGAGCAGTTCGGGATCGGGCGGCAGATCGAAGAGGAAGAGCGTGTGACAGAACTGGAAGTTCCGGCCCTCGCTGCCGATCTCCGAACAAACCAGCACCCGCGCCCCCTCCGCCTCGGCGAACCAGGCGGCCTGGCGGTCGCGCTGCAGCAGCGAGAGCTGTTCATGAAAGAGGGCGATGCGGATGTTGATCAGCTTCTGCAGGGCGGCTGCGACGGCCACCGCCTGGCCGGCGGTGTGGCAGATCAGCAGCACCTTGGTGCGGCGGTGCTGGCGCAGATGCTGGGCCAGCCAGACCAGGCGCGGATCGTCCTGATAATCCATGACGCCCGCAGCGGCGGAGTCGAGAAATCCCGAGATCTCCCGGGCCGCCCGTTCCCGATCCGCTGTTCCTCCCGCCAGCGGGATCATTGTCACGCGCCGCTCCGGGAATCCGCTCATTTCCGCCCGGCTGTTGCGAAAGACCGCACGCCCTGTCCCCTGGCGATCGACCACTTCGGCGATGAAGGCTTCGCGAGCCGCTGCATCCTCGCGCAGCCGCCGGACGAGGTTGCTCCCTTCGCGCGCAGCCCAGGAGGGGGCTAACTCCGCCAGCCGGCCCGCCTCGCGCGACGTCAATCGGCTGCCATCGAGGATCTTGTTCAGCAGGGCCGCCCGCCCGGCATAGGCCTGCTCCTCCGCCTCAAAACGCTCCGGATCACTGTATTTGACCGGATCGAGCAGCCGCAGCCGCGAGAAATGGCTGGCGTGTCCCAGTTGCTCGGGCGTGGCGGTTATCAGCAGCACGCCGTCCGCAGCCGCGCAGAGAGCGCCTGCCAGATCATAGGCGGGACCCGGATCGACCAGATGATGCGCCTCATCGATCACTACGATGTCCCAGCCCGCGGAGACCGCCTGTTCCGCCCACTCCGGATGACCGGTGAGAAGGTCGATTGAGCAGAGCACCAGTTGCTCCTCGAGAAACACATTGGTCCCGGGCTGGCTTGCCAACAGGGATTCGATGTATTCCACATCGAAAATGCGAAAGAGGAGATTGAAGCGGCGTAGAAGCTCAATGAACCACTGGTGCACCAGGGGATCGGGAAGCGCGATCAGGACCCGCTCGATCCGGCCGATGGCCAGGAGGCGGTGGAGAATCAACGCGGCTTCGATGGTTTTGCCCAGGCCGGTCTCGTCGGAGAGGAGGACGCGGGGATGTGGCCGGGAAGAGACGGTCGCAGCTACATAGAGCTGGTGCGGGATGAGGTCTATGCGCCCGCCGATAAGGCCGCGCAAGGGGGAGTGGCGGTAGCGGTAGCGGGCCAGGTGGGTGCGGTACCGCAAAAGATAGTCCGAGTTGGAATCGATATAGAGGTTGATCAGCCGGTCGCGCGGGGTATTGATACGGATGGTGTCGGCCAGCATCTCTTCGCCGGCGCCCATCTGCTCACCGCTGTAGCGCATCAGACCCTCCGCTTCCACGGCATCCAGGATGCGGAAGGAGGTGCCATCGCGCAGGGTGATCGTATCCCCCGGCTGAAAGCGGATGCGGCGCAGCGGGGCGGAGGCGATGGCGAAGCAGCGGGTGCAGCCGCTGGCGGGAAAATCAATAGTCACGACGCGGCGGTGGACTGCCGTGACGCTCCCCAGGCCCAATTCGGGCTCCATCTCACTGATCCAGCGCTGGCCGATCCTGAACATGGTGATGCGGACTCTCGCAATGATAAGGTGCACGCTTCGGGGTGGCGCCGGCAGCACACCCCCGGCAAGCACTTAGGGATTCACGTAGCGGTTATGGAAGGCGATCCACTCCGGCAACACCTCATTGAGCAGATTCTGGGGCGGTAGAAAGGCGATGCGCAGGTGATGGGTGCCGGACTTTTGTCCGAAACCCTGGCCGTTGACGGTACAGATCCCGGTCTCCTCGAGCAGGTTCATGCAATAGTCGAAATCGCTGGTGCCGGCCGGCAGCTGCTCCATCTTCGGGAACAGATAAAGCGCGCCGATGCGGCCGTAACAGCGCATCCCCTCCATTTTAGTGAAAGCCCGCTTGATGGTCAGGGCTTTTTCGTAAAGCTCCTCGAGGATCTGTTTTCTCTCCGCCTGCATCTGCAGATGGACGGCCGAACCCTCGCGCGGCGGCGTCACCATGAGATAGGTGAGCACCTGGCCGACGGTATTCGAGCAAAGGCTGACCGAAGCCTGCTTGACCAGGAGGTCGATGAAGGTGTGCTTGCTGTTTGCAATCCGCGGCGCGTTGCGCACTTCGAGATAGCCGCCGCGGTGACCGCACTCGCCGAAAAAGCCCTTGGAGATGCTGTGCAGGCTGAAAAGGGGTATTGGATCGTCACCGACCAGGCGGGCGAAGGAGGTGAAGCTGCCGTCGTAGACATTTTCCTGATAAACCTCGTCTGCGATGATCGCCAGCCCGTTTTTGGCGGCGAACTCGATCACCTCGCGCTGGCTGCGCTCGCTGAGGATGGCCCCGGTCGGATTGCCGGGATTGATCACCACAATCGCCTTGACCTGAACCCCCGCACCCTGCGCCCGCACGAGTGCCTCCTCGAGCATCGCCGGCTCCAGGTTCCAGTCGGCCTCCTCATCGGGATAGTAATTGACCTGGTTTCCGCCAAGCTTCTTGATCGCCGCCGAATAAAGGGGATACTGCGGAATCGGCACCATAATGCCGTCCTTTGGGCCGGCGATCAGCATCTCGAGGATGTATTTGACGCCCTCGCTGGCGCCATTGGTCAGGAAAATATGATCGGGATCGGCTGGCACCCCCTGTCCCGGAACGACGCCATCACGTCGGTCGATGAAACGGGCGATCGCCTCACGGATGAAGGCGGGACCGCGGCTCTCGGTGTAGGCTCCCATGCCCGACTCCATCTTGTCGACAATGGTTTGCGCCTGATCGAGGAGCTCCGCCGCCAAGGCCGGAACACCCGGTGCCGCCAGCGCCTGCAGCTGACGCTCGCGCTCCAGCCGGCCGGGATCCTCGACCAGACTGAGGACCTGGCGCAGGTACGTCAGCGGTTTTTGCCCGAGCGCCTGCGGATTGCCGATGTTGCACAGGATCACACGGCGGCCCTGTCTTTTCATCTCCGCAGCGCGCGCTGGGATGGGACCGCGCACCGCATATTCCATCTCGATGATATTGGGATTGACCGTCGTTTCGGTGGCGGATCGGGACGGCATAGAGACCTCCGGAAAGTGACGTTATATCAAAGACGGCTCTCGCCGTCCTGCAATATTCCGGGGCCAATATAGCGCAAATTCGCATATAAAACAAGATTTTTAAGCGGCGCTTTCCCGCTTGACTCTCTCCCCGATCCTGAGTAAATTGGAGCGATATGGACCGCACGATTTGAAGGAGGACCAAGGTGGCCCAATCCATAACAGCGATGAGAGCGGAGATCGTCGAGGCGGGACGGCGCCTCTGGAGCCGCGGCTACGTTGCCGCCCATGACGGCAATATCAGCGCCCGCATCGACGCCCGTCGCGTGCTCATCACCCCCACAGGCGTCAGCAAGGGCTTTATGAAACCCGCCGATCTGATCGTCGTCGATCTCGAAGGGAAACCTCTGTCCGGTACCCGCAAGCCGAGCTCGGAACTCTCCCTGCACCTGGCGATCTATCGGGAACGACCAGACGCCGGCAGCGTCTGTCACGCCCATCCTCCGATTGCCACCGGCTTCGCCGTGGCGGGCCTGCCGCTCGACGCCTGCATCCTGCCGGAGGTCGTCATCGCTCTCGGCAGCATCCCCATCATTCCCTATGGCACCCCCGGGACGGCTGAACTCTATGCACCGCTCCTCGAGCGGCTCAAGGAGCATGATGCCTTCCTGCTCGCCAACCACGGCGCGGTCACGGTCGGCGCTGATATCTATAATGCCTACTACAAGATGGAGACTCTCGAGCATTTTGCGCAGATCAGTCTGACGGCCCGCCAAATCGGCCGGGTACGGGTGTTGAGCGAAACCGAGGCCGAAAGCCTCTACGCCCTGCGCGAGCGTTTCGGCGTAACCGTCACCGCCAGGGGCAAAGCGCGGAAACGCTGAGGCTCCCGAAATAAAAAGCCCTGGCGGTTGGGCCAGGGCTTGGGCAGGGCACTGTCGCGGCGTTCTCAGCTCTTGATGTTCGGCAGCTGCAGCCCATATCCCTTTTTGCTGTCCTCCATCTTGAGCAGGAAAGCGAAGATCAACGAGAGCACGCCGATTACGGCGAAGAGGATCATAGGCAGGGTGTAGCTGTAGACCGTGGTCGTCACCCCGTTCACGGTCGATTGCGATGCGATGCAGTAATGATCGAGGACCCAGCCGATCATGGCCGGGATGAACATCAAGGCGATCATATTCTGAATCCAGAAAACCAGCGCATAGGCGCTGCCCAGCCGCTTCTCGGGGATAATTTTAGCCAGCGAGGGCCACATTGCCGAGGGCACCAGGGAAAAAGCGATTCCGAGGATGATCATCAGCAGCACCGCCACGGTCCAGTGGCTGAAGGCGGGCACGGCGAAGAGCGAGTGGACCAGGATGATCAGCACCGCACCGAGGATCATAATCGTCGCCCCCTTGCCCTTGCGGTCATAGAGATTGCCGAAGAGGGGGGTGAGCAGGATCGTGCCAAAGGGCAGCAGCCCGGGAATCAGCCCCGCCAGGTTTTCGGAAACGTGATATTTGTTGATCATCAAACCGGTTGCGTATTTAAGGAAGGGAAAGACGGCTGAATAAAAGAGCGCGCACAGGATCGCCAGATACCACCAGCCGCGGTTGCCAATGATCGCGCCGATGTCGCTGAGATGAAACTCCTCGTCGGCCTGTTTTTCGGATCCGCCGTGGAGCGTGGCCAGCGAGGCATCGAGCCTCTTATCGTTGAAGGTATAGACGAAGAAGGCGAGTAGGCCGATGCAGAGCATCACCAGGCAGATGAGGAGGGGGGCGCTGACCGTATTGAAATGCTTGGAAATCGGCAGCGAGGTGGAGAGGGCCAGAGCAGTGCCCATGCGGGCGATGGCCAGCTGCAGCCCCATGGCCAGGGCCAGCTCATGCCCCTTGAACCACTTGACGATCACCTTGGAGACCGTGATGCCCGCGACCTCGACGCCGACGCCGAAGATGGCGTAGCCGAGGGCGGCCATCCATACCTGCGCCGGGAAGGTCCAGAAGAGGATGTGCCAGCTTTGACTGGTGAGGCTTTGGGTGGTGATCGCCCAGTACTTGATCAAGGCGCCGCCGACCATGACGATGGCGGCGGTCAGGCCGGTGAAGCGCACCCCCATCTTATCGAGAATGATGCCGCCGATGATGAGGAAGAAGAGAAAGACGTTGAACCAGCCGTAGGCGCCCGTGTACCAGCCGTAGTCGGTGGCGCTCCAGCCCAGTTGTTTCTGCAACATGACCTGCAGGGGGGCCATCAGATCGGCCATATAATAGCCCGCGAACATGGTAAAGGAGACGATAAGCAGGGCGGTCCAGCGTGCCCCTTTGGAGTCACTGAGCAGACGGTGCAGTTTTTCAGCCATAGGTCGTTCTCTCGGGAAGAGTTGAAAAATTTTATAATTATAACCAAATTGGCGCAGATTTGCAAGTCAATTCTCAGGCACCCCACGAGAAGGGGACGATAATACAGAGGATGGTCTATGCCCCGCTGGCTGAACACTCGTCCCCACCTCGACAATGGGCATCCCGGCCTGACTCGGACCCGACTCATTCTCGTCATCACCTGGAGATCAAAATCGGGGCGTGACAGGATGATGTATCAGGATGGGAGTGTAAAAAGGGGGCGTGTTAGGATCGAGATCTGATGAAATGAAGAAGAAATGCGCATCCTGTTCTTGCCGCAAACAACCCGGCAAGGTACATCCAGCCGTGCGCGTAGATTGTAAGCCATGGCAGGAAGGGGTGAAATTACACAAGGTGTTCATAGCTTGCTTCGTTGGCGGTGTAGAACTGGTCTGCAAACTAATGCAGCAGGGCATATCTGTCCAGGTCCTGAATTATCTAAATCCGTTCCTGTTTTTAATCAAGTCGTGCGGTCGGTCAGGCGGGAGCGGATCGGGGTGGTCCGGACACATGGCGCGCGCGGAATTTCTACGCCCATTTATCTGCAGAATTGTTGGCGCCCGATACATTATATCGACCTGACGCTCTTGGACAATTCGCTCTTGCAGGAGGCCTTTGGTAAAAAGGCTCGGGCCAACCCGGTGGAGAGAGACGCGCTGGCCCGTATGAGCCTGTCCTGGGAAGAACTATATTCGGAGGGAGTGCAGAATGGCTAGCGGCAGACTGAAGATGCTATCGATGTTTAATAGCTGGGCGAAATGGCCAACGGCCGGCATGAAGGTCGCTTTACTTGGGATGCTTTTCACCGGAGCGTCTCTGGCGCAGTATCCCGGCCAGTTCGCGGGGCGGTTGAAGGCCGACTGTAAGGTCCCCGTCCAGGCCTATGCCTTCGATCTGGAGGCGGTGCAGATCACCGCATTCCGCTTCCGGCACGCCATGGAGATGGATGCCGCCTACCTGCTGGCCCTCGATCCCGGCCGCCTTCTGCACCGTTTCCATGCCCATGCCGGCCTTCCGGTTCAGGGAGCGCTCTATGGCGGCTGGGAAAGTGAAGGCCTCTCCGGCCATACCCTCGGCCATTACCTCTCCGCCTGCGCCATGCATTTCGCCAACAGCGGCGATGCCCGGTTCAAGGAGCGCATTAACCGGATCGTCGACGAGCTGGCACGCTGCCAGCAGGCACGACGAAGCGGCTACGTCGGCGCCATCCCGGGCGAGGATACCCTTTTCGCCCGGGTGGCCCGCGGCGATATTCAATCCAGCGGCTTCAACCTCAACGGTAGCTGGTCACCCTGGTACACCGTCCACAAGCTGATGGCCGGACTCGTCGACGCCTATCTCTATGCGGGCAGCACCCGGGCCCTGCAGGTCGTTTGCGGCATGGCCGACTGGGCCGCCGGCGTGGTCAATCCCCTCTCCGAGACGCAGCGCCTCGCCATGCTCAATTGCGAATACGGCGGCATGAACGAAGTCCTCGCCAACCTTTATGCCATCACAGGGGAGCAAAAATACCTCGCACTCTCGCGCAAGTTTCACGACGAATTCGTCCTCGGGAAATTGGCCCAGGGCATCGACCCCTTGCCCGGCAAACACTCCAATACCAATGTGCCCAAGGCCGTCGGCGCCGCGCGCCGCTACGAACTCACCGCCAATACCACCGACCGCACCATCGCCCGTGTCTTCTGGGAGAGCATGGTCCGGCACCACACCTACGTCATCGGCGGCAACAGCAATTATGAATACTGCGGGGAGGAGGACAAACTCAACGATCGTCTGAGTGACAACACCTGCGAGACCTGCAATACCTACAACATGCTCAAGCTCACCCGCCATCTCTTCTGCCAGGCCCCGGATCAGGAGCTGGCCGACTATTACGAACGCGCCCTCTACAACCACATCCTCTCCAGCCAGAATCCGGCTGACGGCATGATGTGTTATTTCGTGCCGTTGCGCATGGGTACGCACAAGGTCTTCAGCGACTCGTTCAACACCTTCACCTGCTGCGTCGGCAGCGGGATGGAGAATCATGTG
This sequence comes from bacterium, assembly GCA_035419245.1. Taxonomy (NCBI): domain Bacteria; species bacterium. Next base: position 459,780 of record DAOLSP010000002.1, read on the forward strand.
AAGTACGCCGAAGCCGTTTACTACAAGGCCGCGGATGGGGGGCTCTATCTCAATCTCTTCATCCCCTCCGTCCTGACCTGGAAAGAGCGCGGCCTTGTTCTCACCCAGACCACCGACTTTCCGGAGAGCGAGATGGTGACGCTGACGCTGACCGCGAAAAAGCCGCAGCATTTTGGCCTCTATTTGCGCCAGCCCGCCTGGAGCGCAACGATCGAGGTGCAGGTCAACGGCAAACGCGCCGCCCCGCGCCGCAACCGGCAGGGTTTCTGGGTTGTTGACCGAAAGTGGCGCGACGGCGACCGGGTGGAGATCCGCCTGCCGATGCACCTCCGCACCGAAGCGATGCCGGACAATCCCGAGCGCATCGCCTTTCTCTATGGCCCGATCGTTCTGGCCGGTCAGCTCGGCGATACCCTGCCGGATCCGGTTTACGGTACGCCGGTGCTACTGACGGATGACCGGCGCCCTGAAAGCTGGATCGAGCCAGCCGGCGCGCCCCTCGCATTCCGGACTTGTGGTGTCGGCATGCCCCGGGATTTCCTGCTCAAACCCTTCTACGCTATCGCAACCGGCTATTACAGCGTCTATTTCGATTATTTCACCCCGGCGGCCTGGGCAGCGAGAGCGGAAGCCTATACGGCCGAGAAGCGGCGGTCGCAGGAGATCGAGGCACGGACGATCGATCACTTCCGCATCGGCGAGATGCAGCCCGAGCGCGACCACGGCCTCGAGAGCGGTGAGCGTTCCTACGTCGACCAGGCCCTGGGCCGTTCCGGCCGCGAGGCGCGCGCCGGAAGCTGGATCGCCTTCACCATGGCGGTCCGGCCGGAATGTCCCAACGCCTTGCTCCTCACCTGCATCGGCGACGACCGCGACCGCGCCTTTGACCTGCTGATTGAGGGAGTTAAGATCGCTGAAGTGGATTGGAAGGGAGGGGAGACCGGCCGATTTTATGATCTCAGTTATTCCCTGCCGGCCGCGTTGATCGCAGGCAAGAGCCGCGTGACTGTGCGGATCGAGGCCAGCCACGGCCGCACCGCCGGGCGCTTCTTCGGCTGCCGCACAGTCACAGAAGTTAAAAAATAAAGTCGGTGGAGAGGAACTGGGATTTCCGCTCCGTGACGATGGTTTTGATGATCTGCTGATTGACCGCGCTCTCCTTGGCCGCCACCAGGGCGCGGATGGTGAAGACCCGCAGGGCATCCGAGACCGACAGGGTGCCCTCAGCCGAATCCTTACGCCCGGTGAAGGGAAAAGTGTCGGGTCCGCGCTGGCACTGGCTGTTGAGATTGACGCGGCAGACCTGGTTGACCAGCGGATCGATCAGACCCGCCAGCACCGCCGGATCGCTGCCGAAGAGGCTCACCTGCTGGCCGTAATTCGATTCGGCGATATACTGCAGCGGCTCATCGATGGTGCGGAATGAGGCGACCGGGAGGATGGGACCGAACTGCTCCTCGGTGTAAAGCCGCATCCCCGCCCGGACCGGATAAACGATGGCCGGGAACATGCAGGTCGCGTTGACCGTTCCGCCCCCTTCATTGACAACCCGGGCGCCCTTCTCCACGGCGTCCTGAATCAACTCGAGCAGTCTGCTCGTCTTGCCCTCCTCCGGCAGCGGTGTGATCTGAACCCCGGCTTCCCAGGGCATGCCGCATTTCAGCGCCCCCACCGCTGCAGTGAGCTTGCCGAGAAAGGCCTCGCGGACCTCCTCGTGCACAAAGATCATCTTGAGGGCGGTGCAGCGCTGGCCGTTGAAGGAGAGCGCGCCGAGCACACACTCCTTGACCGCCAGGTCGAGATCGGCATCCTTTAGGATGACCGCCGGATTCTTGGCGTCGAGGCCGAGCACACAGCGCAGACGGTGCGGTTTGGGATGCTGCTTGCGCAGGATATCCGCTACCCGGCTGGTGCCAATGAAGGCGAGGACATCGACCCGGCCCGATTCCATCAGCGGCCCGACGATCGTCGCCCCATCGCCGTACACCGTATTGATGACCCCGGCCGGGAAACACTCCTGGAAGGCGGCAAGCAAGGGCTCGAACAGCAGCACGCCCAGCTTGGGCGGCTTGAAGAGGACCGGATTGCCCATGATCAGGGCCGGGATCAGCGTCGTAAAGGTCTCATTGAGGGGATAATTGAAGGGCCCCATACAGAGCACCACCCCGAGCGGAGAACGGCGGATCTGGCCGATCACTCCCTCTTCGATCACGAAACGCGAGGAGACGCGGTCGAGCTCCTTGAGCGCGGCGATGGTATTGCGGATGTACTCGACCGTGCGGTCGAACTCTTTCTCCGAATCCACTTGGCTCTTGCCGATTTCCCACATCAGCCGCTTGACGATCTCGCCCCGCCGCTCCTGCATCCGTGCCGAGAAGGAGGCGACCCGGCTGATCCGTTCGGCTACCGGCATGGTCGGCCATTCCCCCTGCCCCTGATCCCAGGCTCGGACAGCGGCTTCCAGGGCCTGAAGCGACGCCGCCCCGGTCATGAGCGGATAACTGCCCAGGAGTTTGCGCCGCGGTTCGCCGGCGCCGGGCTCGCAAACCGGCGAGAAGACCGGCTGCTGCAAACCCTCCCAAGTGCGGATTTCACCGCCGCAGAGCCAGCTGCGCTGCTCGATCGGGCCGGCAAACCGGAAAGATTCGGGAATGCTTTCGGGTGCGGGATAGAAGGACGAGGGGAAGAGCGGGTTCATGCAAAGGATCTCCGGAGGGGGAGGAGTCAGGATTTTTTCGGGAAAAGTTTTATGCGCAGGGCGGCGCCGCTATAGGTCCCGGCAAAGGCGACGACCAGAGCCAGAATCGTCCAGAGGTTTTGCAGCCGGAAGAGCCCGAAGAGCGGAATCCAGATGCCCAGAACCAGGGCAAAAAGCCAGGGGTATTTCGGCTGGATGAAACCAAAGAAAAAGGCCAGTATGAAGAGGGCGATGGCGATAACGGCGAAATGCGCTTCGGGGCGGGTTGCGACATAGGTGATGATCCCTCCCAGCGCGAAGGCGATGCCCAGCAGTATTTTTTGCATGATGACTAACCTCCCTTTGCCTGTCAGCGAATTATGGCTTACGCTGCCCGCCGTGCGGGCTCGCGTGCGAATGAAATCCCGGACTCAATCCAGATTTTTTTCCGCTGCCGCCACGGTCTGGGCGATCAGCGTGGCGATGGTCATCGGGCCGACGCCTCCCGGCACGGGCGTATAGGCCGAACAATGCTCCTTCGCCACCGCCAGTTCGACGTCGCCGATCCCGCCGGGATGATAGCCGGCATCAACGACCACCGCCCCCGGCTTGATCCACGCTCCGCGGATGAACTCCGGTTTGCCCACCGCCCCGACGACCAGGTCGGCGCGGCGGACGATCGCCGCCAGCTCCTGCGTGCGCGAGTGACAGATCGTCACTGTGGCATGGGCATTGAGCAGCATCATCGCCACCGGTTTGCCGAGAATCGGACTGCGGCCGACCACCACCGCCTCCTTGCCCTGAAGGGGAATCCGGTAGTGCTCGAGCAGCCGCATGATCCCGGCAGGCGTGGCCGAGCCCCAGGCGGGTTCGCCTAGGGCCATCCGCCCGAATCCGAGTGCCGTCACGCCGTCGACATCCTTGTCGATGGCGATCCGGTCGAAACAGGCGCGCTCATCGATCTGAGCGGGCACCGGATGCTGCAGCAAAATGCCCTGAACCTCCGGATTGGCATTGAGACGGTCGATCTCGCCGAGCAGTTCTGCAGTGGTCGTCGCCTGGGGCAAAATCACCTTGAGCGAATCCATTCCCACCCGCTGACAGGCGTTGCCCTTCATTCGCACATAGGTCGCCGAAGCCGGATCATCACCAACCAGAATGGTCGCAAGGATCGGGGCTCTGCCGCGCCGCTCCTTGATCCGGGTCACCCGCTCCGCCAGCTCCGCCTCGAGCTGTTGTGAAAGGGCTTTGCCATCCAGTATGAGCGCACTCATCGCGGTCCTTTCTCTATCTCAACTCTTGCCAATGCCGTCGCTGTAACCGGGCACATACTCGCCCCGCTTGATCTTGTTGGTCGGAGTCTTGATGAAGGGGGTGGACTGCTCAAAGACCCGGCTGAGGCGCGAAAAGACGGGCAGCCGCTGGTTGACCTCCTTGCGCACCTCCTCGAGGATCCCGGCGATGTCGCGCGCGACCACCCCCTCGGCGCGATCACCCTCCATGCTCTCGATGTAGCCATAATTGGGAAAAATACGCGCTACCAGCTGGCCGTCGAGCTGGTAGACCAGCGTCTCCTCGACGTAGATGGATTCGAGCAACTTGGCCTCGATGGTCTCGGGATAGATGTTCTCGCCCGAGGGACCGATGATGACATTCTTGGAGCGGCCGGTGATAAAGAGAAAACCATCACGGTCGAGGTAGCCACGGTCGCCGGTGATGAACCAGCCGTCGGCGGTGAAGACCTTGCGGGTTTCAGCTTCATCCTTATAATAGCCCTTCATGACATTGGGGCCCTTGACGAGGATCTCGCCGATGCCGGTGTCGGCATCGGGCTCGGCAATTTTAAGGGTGACATCGGTGATGGCGTGACCCGGTGAGCCGAGCTTTTGTTCCGCCATCGAGGAAAAGGTCACCAGCGGGGAGCATTCGGTCAGGCCATAGCCGCAGCAATAGGGGATATGCCCCTGCTTCATAAAGGTCTCGACCTCGGGTGAGAAGGCCGCCCCGCCAATGATGACACAATCGAGACGGCCGCCGAGCAGCTTGCGGATCTTTTTGCCGATGATCTTGTACAGCAATCGCCGCGTCGCTCGGGTTTTGGAGAGCAGCCGCAGCGCACGGCTGGCGGCGATCGTCGGCACCACTTGTTTGTGGTAGATTTTTTCGAAGACCAGAGGGACCGCCCCGAAGATGGTCGGCCGGATCTTTTGCATCGCCGCCAGCAGCACTTTAGGGGCCGGCGGTTTGTTGAGGAAATAGATCAGCGCGCCATGGCGGATGATCGAGAGAAAGCCGGAGGTAGAGCCAAAGGTGTGCGCGAGTGGGAGGATGGAGAGAATGATGCTCTTCTCGTGGATGCAGCGGATCAGGTCCGGACCCTCGAACAGGTTGCTCACAAGATTGCTGTGGGTCAGCATCACCCCCTTGGAGTGGCCGGTCGTGCCGGAGGTATAGATGATTTCGGCGATATCCTCCTCTTCGATCCCGCCGGCTGGCGCGGGCTGGGATTTCTCCAGGCTCTTGAGCACCTTGCCGCTGAAATCCTGCAAACCCTTCCAGAAACCGGAGCGGGAAGAAGGCTCCTTGGAGAGCAGCGATAAATCGCCGAGGCTGAACACAACCTTGTCCTCGTCGAGGCTCCGCAGATTCAGATTGGCGTGGAGGGATGGCGAGATGAAAATGGCCGACGCCTCCGAATGGCGGATGATGTGATCGATATCGGCTTCGGGAAATTCCTCGAGGATGGGGACGGCGATGGCCCCCATGGTGGTGAGGGCCATGAAGGCGATACACCAGTTGGGAGAGGAGGCCCCGAGCAGGGCCGCCTTATCGCCCGGCTTAATGCCGAGCTGGCGCATCCTTTCCTGCAGTGCGGTGACACGCCGGCCGAATTCGGCATACGTGAAGGGGGCTTCGTCCACCAGCGCCAGGGCGGGACGGTCGGGATAGAGGGCGAGAACCCGGTTGAAGAAACAGTCGAGCGTATACCGTTCCAGGCCAAACTTGTGATTGAGCGGGATCATCTGAACCTCCATAGAACCGCCCGGTAGAAGGGCAGCGGCCACAATATACACCACTTCGGCAAGTTTTCAAACTCTTTTTTCTGCCGGCGCCGGTGCCGACGCCCTGGAAAAGTGTGACGGGAACAGAAAAATGTCAAAAAAGTGCTTGATTCGTGTGGCCACAGAGAGTATACTGTAATAACATACTTTCCGGATCTGTTTCCATTAATCCGATGGCCCCACAAGAATGGGAGGTGCTATGCGCAGCATTGTGAAGATGTGGCTTTGCCTGGGCGCGCTCGTGCTGCTGGTGCCCGGTGCCAGGGCACAGAAGCTGGAGGATTACCTTTCCCGCTATCTGGGCGATAACGGTAAAAAATACCTGCAACCTCTGGGAGACGCCTTTGGCGCCAATATGAACAGCGGCCTCTATCATTCCGCGCACATCCCCCGAGTGGGACTCCATCTCGGCCTCGACTTGCTGATTCCCGCTGCCCTGATCGCAGAAGATCAGCGCACCTTCACCGCGACGACCGAGGAGGGATTCTATCCGGTGACCACCCGGGAAGTGCCCACCGTCTTCGGTGATACCCAGCCGGTTTCCATCGCCGGACAAGGCGGCACGGTTTACAATTTCCCCGGAGGCTACGATCTCTCCATGCTGCCCCTGGCCATTCCCCAGGTCACGGTGGGCTCCTTGCTGGGGACCGAACTCACCCTGCGCTACGCAGTGGCCCAGCTGAATGAGGATATCGGTGACCTGACTCTGACCGGCATCGGCATACGCCATAGTGTGAGCCAGTACATTCCGCTTTTCCCCATCGATGTCTCGGTTTCCTATTTCCATCAAACCCTCAAGGTGGGGGATATCCTCGATGCAGCGACCGATGTGGTCGGGGTGCAGGCGAGTAAATCCTTCAGCCTTCTCACCCTATACGGCGGCGTCGCCTACGAAAAGGCCGGAATGGATGTCTCCTACACCCATGGCGAAGGGGCGGAAGCCGAAACCATCGCTTTCAGCCTGGAAGGGCAGAACAAGATGCGGATGACGGTGGGTGCAAACCTCCATCTCGCCCTCTTTCAGTTGCATGCGGATTATAGCCTGGCCTCCCAGAACAGCGCCTGTCTGGGACTGTATATCGGCCTGTAAACGGCCACGGACCTGACATGCTGTGAGAAATACGGAGGAGATATGAAACGGCGAATCCTTATGGTTCTGATGATCAGCGCCGGGCTGCTGGCCTGCGGCTGTCAAAAAAAACTATTTCACTTTGTCGTGCCGCTTAAAAAGATCGCGGTGGTGTCGGTTAACCAGAAAGGCGAGTTCGCCGGGACCGACCGGATCAGGGCGGCCGATGTGCGCAACGCTCTGAATGTACCCGAAAACGGCACGATCACCGGTGTGGATATCGAATCGCTGCAGATCAAGGTGCGGGTGCTGACCGGCAACGAGGCCAAATGGCTCAAACTCTCAGGCTATGTGGTCGACAAGGGCAAACCACTGCTGCTCTTCGAGAAAAAATCGATCACGTTGATCGCCGTAGATGCGCCCTATGCCGGCTTGAATTCCCTGATCGAGTCGGGCGTGAGCCGGCTCAAGGCAAAGATTAATGACCAGGTGAAGAAAGTCAATGATGCCGATATCGAGGTGGGGCTGACCGGAGACAGTGACCCCGCCGGGCAGCAGATCAAGGTGGAGATCGATTTCAAGATCACCGCCACAGTCCGCTACGATCAATGCGTCGAAGTGGTCGATTTCATCGGCGGAGAGGACTGCACCGAATAACCCGTTCTTCTGGCAGTCGGGGCCGGCGTACGAGGAGGGCGGCGCCGGCCCTTTGCTGTTTTGGCGCTTGCGCGGCCGCATGCCGGCGGCGTTCCTGTTTCCCGCAGGGCTTCCTCCTGGCTACTTTTTTGATTCACCGCAACAATTCCCTTGACATTGGCTCATTTTCTGCTAAATTTATCATGTAAACGGTTACATCCGCTCTCCCTGGAGGCCTGCATGCGCCGGTATGCCCTGTTCGCTCTGCCGATCGTCCTCATCGCTCTCGGCCTCGCCTGCCGCCGCGCGGACACCGCGAAGACCGTCCTCGATTTTTGGGCGATGGGGACCGAAGGAGAGAATATCCAGCGCCTGCTGCCGGACTTTTATAAAAACAATCCGGAGATCAAGGTGCGGGTGCAGAACATCCCCTGGGGTGCCGCTCACGATCTTCTCCTCACCGCCTTTGCCGGCGGCTCTCAGCCCGACCTCTGCCAGCTTGGCAATACCTGGATACCCGAATTCCAGGCCATCGGCGCCATCCGCGCGCTCGATTCCTTCCTCGCCGATTCCGCCATTACCCGCAGCGGCTACTTCCCCGGCATCTGGGAGACCAATGTCATCCAGGGCGCTGTCTACGGCATCCCCTGGTATGTCGATACCCGCTTGCTCTTCTACCGCAGCGATCTTCTTGCCGGGGCCGGATACACCCGGCCGCCGCGCAACTGGGACGAGTGGCGCGACGTCAGCTGCCGCCTGGTCCGCCAGCACCCAGGCCGCTATGCCCTCTTCCTCTCGACCATTTTCAACGACTGGCAGGTCCCCGCGATCCTTATCCTGCAGAACAATGGCCGCTTGCTCCGCGATAACGACTGCTTCGGCGCTTTCTCCGAGCCCGCCACCCTCGAGGCGCTGCGCTATTATATCTCCTTTTTTCATGATACCCTGGCGGTCATCAATATGAGCGAGGTGGCCAATATTTTTCAGGGCTTCAACGACGGCGTTTTTGCGATGATGGTCACCGGCCCCTGGAATGTTAATGAGATCCGCAAACGGCTCCCCGCTCTCAGCGGCCGCTGGAGCGCAGCGCCGCTCCCGGCACGGCGCAACGGCGCCTCGATCGCCGGCGGCGCCAGCCTGGTGATTTTTAATCAGTGCCGTCGCCCCGAAGCCGCCTGGAAATTTATCCGTTATCTCTCCAGCATCGGGACGCAGCAGGCTTTTTTCAGACTGACCCGCGACCTGCCGGCCGTCCGGCGCGCATGGCAGCTTCCCGAGATCGCCGCCGACACCGAAATCCAGGGCTTTTACCGCCAGCTCGAACAGGTATTACCCGCCCCGCGCATCGCCGAATGGGAACAAGTAGCGGTCAAGATGCAGGAATATCTCGAGCAGGTCATCTACCGCCGCCTCACCCTCGATGAGGCGGTGGTTCGCCTGGACCGAGACGTCGACCGCATTCTCGAAAAACGCCGCTGGATGCTCGCGCGGCAGCTGCTTTAGGGGAGGGAGGAGGATGAAACGCAACACCCTGATCCCCTGGTTTTTTCTGGCCCCGGCCCTGGGGACCCTCCTGGTTTTTTTCTTCCTGCCTGCCCTGGCCTCGCTGCTGCTCAGCTTCAGCGATTTTGATATCTACGCCCTGGGACATTTCTCGCGGGCGCGCTGGACCGGAGTGGAGAATTACAGCCGCCTTCTCCGGGATCCGCTTTTCTGGAAGGCGCTTGGCAATACAGTCTATTTCGTCCTCGCGGGTGGGCCGTTGACGATCCTCGCTGCCCTTCTGGCCGCCCTCGGCCTGAACAGCCGCCGCCTCCGGCTGCGCGACTGGTTCCGCCTCGGCTATTTCACCCCGGTCATCACCTCGCTGGTCGCCGTGGCCGTGGTCTGGCGTTATCTCTATCATCCCCGGTTTGGCCTCTTCAACTATCTGCTCTCCTTTGCCGGGATCGGGCCGGTCAACTGGCTTGGGGATCCGGTCTGGGCCATGCCGGCGCTGATTCTTCTGGCCGTGTGGAAGAATTTCGGCTATTACATGATGATTTTTCTCGCCGGGCTGCAGACCATCCCCGACTATCTCTACGAGGCCGCGCGGCTTGACGGTGCCGGCTGGTGGGGGCAGTTCCGGCATGTCACCCTGCCGCAACTCGCCCCCACGACCTTCTTTGTCACCCTGATGACGATCATCGGTTACTTTCAGTTCTTCGCCGAGTCCTATGTCATGACCCAGGGAGGGCCGGTCAACAGCACCCTCAGCGTCGTTTTTTACCTCTACCAGCAGGGATTCCGCTGGTGGCGGATGGGCTATGCCTCGGCGATCGCCTTCATGCTCTTTTTCATCATCTTTTTTCTGGCCCTGGCACAGATGGCGGCGCGGCGGCGGGAGGCGACGGCATGAAGGAAAAATGGTTACAAGGCGCTGCCTTGCATCTGATCATGCTGCTCGGATTGGCTGTGGTTCTGTTGCCCTTCTGGTGGATGGTCATGGCCTCCTTTATGCCGGGCGGTGAGGCGAGCACCTTTCCGCCGCGTTTCTGGCCTTCGCGCTGGAGCCTGGAGCATTACATGACGCTCTGGCAGCGCCTGCAGATCAGCCGCTATTTTCTCAACAGCCTGATCCTTGCCGGCGGGGTGACGCTGGTCAGCCTGCTCGTCAACTCCCTGGCGGGCTATGCCTTCGCCAAGTATGCCTTCAGGGGCAAGCGGGCGCTCTTCGGACTGCTGCTCTCGTCGCTGGTCATCCCCGGCCAGGTGACGATGCTGCCGGTCTTTCTGCTGCTCAAGCAGATGGGCCTGCTCAACAGCTATTTTGGCATCATCATCCCAGGGATGGCAAGTATTTTCGGCATTTTTCTCATCCGACAGTACCTCGAGGGGGTGCCCGACAGCCTGATCGAGGCGGCGCGCATCGATGGTGCCGGGGATTTGCGCATCTACTGGACCGTCATCCTGCCGCTGGCCAAGCCGATCCTGGTGACCCTGGCGCTCTTCACTTTCATGGGCACCTGGAATGATTTTCTCTGGCCCTTGATCGTCCTGAACCGTCAGGAGATGTACACCCTGCCGGTGGCGATTGCCAATCTTATGGGCGAGCATGCGCCTGATCCCGAGCTGATGATGGCCGGCGCCGTGGTGACCATTGTACCGATTCTGGTGCTTTTCCTTAGCCTGCAAAAGTACTACATTCAGGGGATCCTGATGGGCGGTTTGAAGGAGTAGTTTTTTTGCGCGCCCACCCACCCCGCCTCTTATCCCGCTGCTCCTTCCCTCGCGCCCAATCGCCCCAACCTACTCCACCCCTTCGCTTGCGCCGCGATAATTCTCTTGCATTCTTGGGGCAAAACCGATACATTATAGAAAATGTAACCGTTTTCCATGCCAATCTGTTCGAGGCGATGTCGTGGTCAATATGCATAAAATAGCCGCGCTGGCCGGCGTCTCTATCGCTACGGTCTCGCGCGCCCTCAACAACAGTGGACCGGTCAAGGAGGCCACGCGGGCGCGCATTCTGCAGCTGGCCAGCGAGTACCAGTACAAACCCAACCCCATCGCGCGTTCCCTCTCGACGCAGCAGACGGATACCATCGGCCTGATCCTGCCGGAGATGGCCGACGAGTTTTTTATGGACATCATTCGCGGCGTTGATGAAGAGGCCTATCGGGCCAAGCGCTTCCTGCTGGTCTCGAGTTTTCATACCGAGCGCGACATCGCCGAGACGCTGCTCGAGTTCATGGGCAGCGGCCGGGCGGACGGCGTCATCCTGATGGCCCCGGAGGGCAAGAATGGTCTGATCAATACCTTGCGCCGCAGCCGCCGGCCGATGGTTCTGCTCAATCCGCCCCCTGAGGCCGAGGAGTTTGTCTATTTCAAGATCAACAATTTCCAGGGGGCTGTCGCCGTCCTCGAGCATCTGTTCGGCCATGGCTTCCGGCGCATTGGCATGATCACCGGGCCGCGGGGCAACAGCGATGCCGAGGAGCGGCTGAACGGCTGCCGGGAAGCCCTTCATCATCATGATCTGCCGCTCCACGAGCAGTTTATCATCCCCGGCGATTTCAGCGCCCGCTCCGGCTATTACGCCTTTATGCGCTTGATGAGCCAGCGGGAGAAGCCCGAAGCCATTTTTGCCGCCAATGACATGATGGCCATGGGGGCCTACCAGGCGGCGCGCAGCCTGCACCTGCGCATCCCACAGGATGTCGCGCTGGCCGGTTTCGATGATATTTTTCTCAGCCAGCTGCTCACGCCGCGCCTCACCACCGTGCATGTGCCGATCGCGGAGCTGGCGAGCAAAGCGGTCCGGTACCTCCTGCAAATGATCAACGGCGAGGTGGATCCGGAGGCGCCGCACCATGAGGAATTGGCCGCGGGATTGGTGATCGGAGGCAGCTGCGGCTGCGACGGTGCAGCCGTTATCATGCCGGACTGAACGCCGGGGGTGTCGCAGGGCCCCTCTCCGCTGCACCGACGCGCGGGGTGAGGAGGACCCGGCCGACGGGAGAGCCTGCAGAAGCATATCTGCAGGCTCTTGTCATTCAGGGAGGGCGGGGTGTGAAAAAAGGGAAAAAGAGTGTTGACTGTTTTTGAAAAAAGGAATATATTGATTAGTATTTTTTGCGAGAAAAAAAACAAGCCAGATTATGCCGGCATCGAAGGGCCGCAGCAGTCCAGCCAGACCGGAACCGGAAGAAGGGCGGAGTGATGTCATGAAGAAGATCATCACCGGCGATTATCGTCTCGTCAAAAACCTCAACAGTCATATCGTCCTCAATCTCATCCGCACGCGCGGACCTATCTACGGCGCCGATCTGGCCAAGATTACCGGCATGCGCCCCTCGACCATCATGAGCATCCTGCGCAATCTCGAGAAAAAGGGGCTGATCTTCAAATCCGGTACCGGCGCTTCTTCGGTCCAGGGCGGCCGCAAGCCCACCCTCTGGGAGATCTGCGGCAATTACGGCTATATCATCGGCTTGCAGGTGGAACTCAACGAGGTGAACGGGGTGCTGATTGACCTCAATTCCCGCGTCCTCGCCCGCAGCGCCCTGCCGGTGGAGGGGGTGATGACGCTCGAGGAGTTGAACGCCTCTATCTTCCGGATTGTCGATACCCTGCTGACCCCGCAAAAGATCAGCCGCAAGAACCTCCTCGGCATGGGCATCGGGGTCTCCGGGCTGGTGGATTACCGCAATGGCATCATCGTCCGAACCGCCCTTCTGGGTGAGGGGCCTGTTCCTCTCAAGGCGGCCCTCGAGAAGCATTTTGATTTCCCCATCTTGATCGAAAATGACGCCAATGCCGCCGTCATGTGCGAAAAATGGTATGGTAAGGGCAAGAATATCAATGAGTTGATCTATATGCTCCTGGTCATGGACCAGCAGGTCTTCGGCGTCGGCTATGGACTCTGCCTCGAAGGCCGGATCTATCGCGGCGCCCATATGTTCGCCGGTGAGACTGCCCCGCAACCGATTTCTATCAAACAGATGCTCGAGCAGGTCGCCCCGGAACTCGGCGAGGAGGTGATACTCAATGGCCGCACCTTGCGCAAGGAAAAGATCACCCTGCAGGAGCTGATCGACGCCGCGCAGAACCAGGACAGCCTGGCCATCCGCTATTTCCAGGAACTGGGCCGGATTGTCGCCCGGGATCTGGCCCATATCATCAATCTGCTCGATCCCGAGATGGTCCTGCTCGGCGGCGAAGTGAGTAAAGTCGGCGATCTACTGCTGAATCCCGTCCGCAATGCCCTCTACCTGGATACGCGGGGCATGGTGATGAAGGATCTCGACGTCAAGATCGAGACCTCGACCGTGGTGGATGCGGTGGCGATGGGTGCGACGACGCTGATCCTGCAGACCATCTTTAATGGGCCCTTGCTGCAGAGCGAAAGTCTACTTTAAGCAAGGCCCTGATGAGGCCCAGCTACGGCTGGGTCTTTTTAGCAGCTGATCTATTTTTTCAACAAAAAAACTAACAGTGCTTTGACGGAGGCCTTGATGCAGCGGCACCCCTCCAATCCCGTCCTGACCCGGCAGCAAATTCCCAATTATCCGCCCCATCTGACCGACGTCTCCGCGGTTTTTAATCCCGGTGCCGTGCTCTTCCGCGGCGAGACCATCCTGCTGCTGCGTGTCCAGAACCGCGGCCGCGAGACCTATACCTTGACCGCCCGCAGCCGCGATGGCGTCCATTTCACCGTCGCGGCCCCCGAAATCACCCTGCGCGGCCTCGAAAAAGTCACCCAGCCCGTCTTTCACTGCTACGACATGCGCATCACCCCCCTCGAAGGCCGCTTCTATCTCATGTTCGCCATGGATATGGAGGGCGGCTGCCGCCTGGGTCTGGCGGTCACCGACGATTTCTCCCGATTCGATTTTCTTGGCATCACCAGCAGCGAGGACACACGCAACGGCGTGCTCTTTCCCGAACGCTTCGACAACCTTTATCTCCGCCTAGAACGCCCCAACCGCGTCCAGCTCGAGAACGGCCCGGCCAGCGGCAGCACCATCCTCCTTTCCGCGTCGCCCGACCTGCTCTCGTGGAGCCCGGTCGGGGAGGTGGCCTCCGGCCGGTTTCACTATTGGGATGAGCTGATCGGCAGCGGCCCGCCACCGGTCAAGACCCGCGCCGGCTGGCTCGCCCTCTATCATGGTGTCGCCACCCACTTCGCCAGTGCGAATATCTACCAGGCAGGGGTGATGCTCCTCGACCTGCAGAATCCCTGCAAACTCCTGGCGCGCAGCCGCTATAACATCCTCGAGCCGCGCGAAAGCTGGGAACTTACCGGCCAGGTTCCCAATGTCGTCTTTCCCTCCGGCCTCGTCGTCGAGGCCTACGACGACCAGGGTTTTGCCCGTTTTGACTCGCCCTTCCGGCTCTACTACGGCGCCGCCGACACCGCGGTCGGCCTCGTCACCGGGCGGGTCGCCGATTTGATCGAAGCTGCGACGGCTTGAGGCGCCGTGCGGCTGCCCTGATGATGCCTTTCATCGACCTGAGGACCTTCACAATGGCCAAATACCTGATGGCCTCCCTGCTCTGCCTGCTCTTCGTCAGTCCGCTGCCGGCGCAAACCACCGGCAAAATTGCCGGCAAGGTCACCGACGCCCAGAGCGGAGAGAGTCTGACCGGCGCCAACATCCTCCTCGAAGGCACCAGCCGGGGGGCGACCGCCGACCTCAACGGCGACTTTTTCATCATCAACCTTGAACCCGGCACCTATACGGTGCGCATCTCCATGGTCGGCTATGAGACCCTGCGCCTGCAGAACGTGCGCGTCTCGGTCAACCGCACCTTCGAGGTCACCGCCAAGCTCAAGGCCACCGTGCTCAGCGGCCAGGAGGTGACAGTCATAGCCGACCGCGTCGCGGTCAAGAAGGACCAGACCAGCTCGGTGCGCAATGTCTCCTCCAGCCAGATGGAGATCCTGCCGACCGAGTCGGTCAGCGCGGTTGTAGCGATGCAGCCTGGAGTGGTACTCGGCCATTTCCGCGGCGGCCGCAGCGATGAGGTCACCTACCTCATCGACGGCATGCAGGTCGACGAGTCCTATGGCCGCGGCGGCTGCACCGTCGATGTGGAGAAGGATGTCGTCGAAGACCTCGAGGTCATCACCGGCATCTTTTCCGCCAAATATGGCAACGCCATGAGCGGCGTCGTCAACGCCGTCACCAAGGACGGCGGCCGCCGCTATCACGGCTCGGCTTCCATCGGCTTCGGCAACTATCTCACCCCGCACAAGGATATCTTCATCGGTCTCGAGGACAGCGATTTCGCCCGTCGCAAGGATTTCCAGTTCGCCCTCAACGGACCGATCCTCGGCGACCGCCTCACCTTCGCCAGCAACCTCCGCTACCAGAACAACAAAGGCCATCTCAACGGCATCCGCCGCTTCGAACCGGACAATTACAGCGACTATACCTCCGCCGATTCGACCCAGTGGTACAGCGAACATACCGGAGACAATGCCTATGTGGCGATGAATACCGCGAAGAACCTCAACGTCTGGGGGAAGCTGACGATGCGGCCGACGGCAAAGATCAAGACCTCGCTTCAGTATATTCTCAACGACGATGAAGGCCAGGGTTACAGCCACAGCATGAAATACAATCCCGACGGTCGTGGAACCGGTTATCATACTTCCCATCTTGCTTCATTTCAGCTTAACCATATGCTCTCGGAGAGGGCCTTCTATGAACTCAAGGGCTCCTACGTCTCCGATTACAATGCCAGCTACCTGTTCAAGAATCCCTACGACAAACGCTACATCCATGACCTTTATTCGCGCAGTGAGGGACCGGGTTTTTCCACCGGCGGCCAGAGCAAGGGCCACAGCGAGCGCACCCTCCAGGATTATACCGCCAAGGGCGATTTCGTCTGGCAGCTGCACCCCCAGCACAGTCTCGAGGGCGGCGCGCAGTACTCCGCCAAAATCCTCGAGAACGAGTCCTACACCATCCGCAACAGATACTACGGCACCGCCTACGAGAATCTTTGGGAGATCGATCCCGCGACCGGTCGGCGGCGCTATCTCTTTTACGAGCCGATGATCATGCCCGATTCAACCCTCTGGCATCAATACTACAAGGTCAAACCCGTCGAACTGAGCGCCTATCTCCAGGACAAGATGGAGTTCGCCGAGATGGTGATCAACCTGGGCGTGCGCCTCGATTACTTCGATCCGAAGATCACCTACCCCTCCCAATGGCGCAATCCCTCCAATCAGCTCAGTTTTCCGGACAACCCGGAAAGGATGAGTCATCCGGTCACGGCGGATCCCAAGTACCAGATCAGCCCGCGCCTCGGCATCTCGTATCAGCTCGGCAAGACCGCCCTCCTGCGTTTCGGCTACGGTCATTTCATGCAGATGCCGCCTCTCTATGCGATGTACGACAACTTCGCCCGCCTGGTGCCGGCCGATGATTACTCCACCACGATGGGCAATCCCCAGGTGCGCGCGCAGCGGACAATCCAGTACGAGGTCGGCCTCTGGCAGGAGCTGATCCCGAACATGAGCCTCGAGGTGGCGCTCTTTTACCGGGATATCTATGACCTGCTCAGCGCCCGGGTGCTCACCACCTACAACCAAATCCGCTACGGTCTTTACAGCAACAAGGATTACGCCAATGCGCGCGGCCTCGAGCTCAAGTACGAGTATATCACCGGGCGCCTCTCGGTGGTGGCCAATTATACCCTCCAGTTCAGCCGCGGCAATGCGGACACGCCGACCAGCACTTTCAGCCGCGCCGGCGCCAAGCAGGATCCGGTCAACAAGATGATTCCGATGAGTTGGGACCAGCGCCATACCGCCAACATGACCATCGGCTATGCCATGCCGCGCTACGGCGCGACCATGACGGTTTACTACAACTCGGGCAGCCCCTTTACCTGGAGCCCGCTCTCCGACAGCCCGCTCTCGCGCGTCAATCTCTATCCCAACAACGAGCATATCCCGAGCAGCATCAGCGTCGACCTCAGCGGCCATGCCGATCTCTTGCGCTTTGCCGGCATCAAACTGCGCGCTACCCTGCTCGTCTATAACCTGCTCGACGCCCTGAACGATAGCTGGGTCAACAGCACGACCGGCCGCGCCTATACCGCCATCATCCGCGCGACCGACCGGGCCAGCCATCACAGCGATTTCAATACCTACGAGGACCGCATCCACGATCCGACCATGTACAGCACCCCGCGTCTGGTCAAATTGGGACTCGAGATGGTCTTTTAGTCCTTCCCTGACTTGAGGACATACCGCATGAAGCGTTTCCGTGGACTCTTTTTCCTTCTGCTCCTCCTGCCGGGAGTACTCCGGGCACAGGGCCACAAGTACGACGGGCCCGACGACCCAGCCGGCGACATCGCCGCCATCCGCGAAGGCTGGATGAACGGCAACCGGGTGTTGCTCTACTTCAAGAACACCACCGAGTTGGCCAACTGGCCCAATTTTGACCAATCCAAATGGCCCAACGACTATACCGGCACCGGGATGCACGATGGTATTGCCCTCTATATCGCCGCCAAGGTGCACATCGCCGGCGACTCGAATCCGGTTACCGATCCGGCCGAAATCGCCAGCCGCAGCGACCTCAAGGAACTCTTTTTCTGTCAGACCAGCTACCGCATGGGCATGGATTATACCCCCGACGGCCTCATCCGCTGGGGTCTCTACCCGGTTTTCGGCTACTTTAATCCTAACAGCGAATATCCGGCGATGAGCAACCGCGAGGACTCCTGGCCGGCCCAGGGCTGGCCTTCGGCGGGCGAAACCCTCAAATGGCCGGGAGAGTGGGACGGCCGCTTTGGCCGGGGCATCAAGTATGCGGATCTCGAGACCTATTTCGTCGCCAACGATGCGCAGGATCTCGAGTACGTCCAGCCCAAGGCTCCGATCAAATACTATCCCCGCCCCGGCTACAAGATCGGCTATAAGGATCCCGGAGTCACCATCCAGGCCGGCGAGCCCTGGGGCGGCCTCGGCATCCGCGTCAAACAGCGCGGTTACCAGTGGAACAATCCCCAGACCCGCGATGCCATATTCTGGGAATATGACATCTCCAACATCTCCGACTATGACCTTGCCAACGTCGCCTTTGGCTATCTGCTCGATGCCGGCATCGGCCACCGCGGCAATCAGGGCGAATCCGATGACATCGGCTTTTTCGACAAGTATGATGACATCGCCTACGCCTGGGATTACGACGGCATCGGCATCGGCGGCGTGCGCACCGGCATCCTCGGCATGGCCTTCCTCGAAAGTCCTGGCAGCTGGAACGACGGCCTCGACAACGATGATGACGGTCTCACCGATGAACGGCGCGACAACGTCGCCACCCGGCTGATCGGCCCGACCGAGGGCATCACCGATCTGGCCAAATTCCTGGAATGGTACGGCCGGGCCGAGGATCAGCTCAGGAACCATTGGGATGCCGATGAGGACCAGGACTGGACGGACGGCAAGGACGCCAACCATAACGGCGTATATGACCTGGGCGAGGATTTCGGCTGCGACGTCGGCACCGACGGCGTCGCTCCCACCGACCTCAACTACCGCGGCCCGGATGCCGACGGCAGCGAGTGCAATCACCGCCCCGACTTCGTCGAGGGCCTCGGCTGCGAGCCTAATTTCGCCCTTACCGACATCTCTGAATCGGACATGATCGGCCTGACCGGTTTCCAGATGCTGCATCACCCGCAGGAGAACGAGCCGCCCTTCGCTGCCTACGACAAGGAGGCCTACCTGCAGATCGCCTCGCCCCGCCTCGAGGAGTATTTCGGCGAACTGGCCAACCTGATCATGACCTTCGGCGCCGGCACTTTCCGCCTCCCTCGCGGCTTGACCGAGCGCATTTCAATCTCCGAACTCCACTCCTATGAGGAGTTATCGGGACTCAACTCCCCCGCGCACTCCGCCCCCTCACTCTTCGAGAAGAAAAAGATCGTCCAGTTCATCTACGAGAGCGACTACCGCTTTGCCCAGCCGCCGCTCATGCCGGTGCTCAAGGCCACTCCCGGCGACGGCCGCGTCATCCTGAGCTGGGATGATACCTCCGACCGCTTCACCCGCGAGCCTATGCTCAACGCCACCAACGATTTCGAGGGCTATAAGCTTTACAAGGCAACCGACAAGTACTTTTCGGACGCGGAAAAGCTGACCGACATGTATGGCAACTCGGTCGGCAAGCTGCCGATCTTCCAGTGTGACCTGATCGACGGCAAGAAAGGCGCGGCCGACTTTGCCAACATCAACGGCGAACTCTATTATCTCGGCAGCGACGCCGGCTTGCAGCATTATTACGTCGACACCGATGTCCAGAACGGCCGCACCTATTACTATGGTCTCGCTGCCTATGATTACGGCATCGAGGGGCTCGAAGTAGCGATCATGCCGGCCGAAAACAATATCGTCATCGATCTCGATGAGGACGAGGCGATCCGCTTCACTGGACAGAACGTCACCATCGTGGTGCCCGAAGTCCAAGCCGCCGGCTATACCGCCCCGAAGATCGACGCCGCAGGCCTGAAACAGATCGAGGGCTGCGGTACCGTGAGCGTCGAAATCCTCGATCAGAGCGCGGTGCTCCCGGATCATTCCTACCGGGTCAAATTCCTCGCCGACACCCTCGGCTATGCCCGGCGCAACAAGGGGATGCGCCATCCGCTCGATGCCGTGACCATCAACACCGGCCTCGAGGTCTGGGATGAAACCCTGGATTCGCTGGTTTATCGTGAAACCAGCGCCAGCTATCCCGGCGACCATTTCCTCAATGGCGGCAAGAGCTATGTCAACGACGGTCAGGAACTGGTCCAGTACCGCTACTATGACACCACACGCGAGTTGACCACCGATATCTTCCACGGCATCCGCCTGCACTTCAGCGTGCCGACGCAGCTGGGCGATCTCGATGCGGCGCGCACCGGCTGGATCACCGGACAGGGGCCGCTCCAGGTCCAGGCCAGCATCTATGAGTCGCATGGCTTCCCCTACAGCTTCGACATCATCTTCACCTCCGACGATTCCGCCACAGTCTGCAAGCTCAACCAGGGCTCCTATATCTACGACGTGAACGGCGAGACCATGAAGAGCTACCTGCTCGGACAGGCCTTCAATTTCTATGTCGTCAACCGTCAGGCCGTCGATTCGACCGGGCAGTACGAGCGCCTCGATCTCATCGTCCATGACGTCAACCTCAACAAACGATTCGACCGTTTCGAGGATATTATCCTGGCCGGACATACGATCAAAAAGAAGAGTATCACCGGCAAGCCCCTGGTCTACTGGTCGGGCACCGTCTTCAGCATAGACTTCCGCCGTTACATGAGCGAGGAGGAGCTGCCCCGGCCCAACGATGTCTATCGGGTCAGCTTCAAACGCCCCTTCTCGCCGGCCGACACCCTGATCTTCTCGACCAAACCGGCCGTCGCAGCCGGGACCAGAAGCCTCGCTTCCGCCCTCGACCAGATCCTGGTGGTGCCCAACCCCTATGTCGCCACCAACGCCATGGAGACGGCGATCTCCAATCCCTATCTCAACCAGCGCCGCGTCCTGATGTTCACCCATATCCCGGCGCAGTGCACCATCCGGATCTTCACCGCCAGCGGCATCTTTGTCGACGAGATTGTGGTCGACAATCCCCCGGAGCGCGGAATTGTTCACTGGGACATGCTCACCCGCGAGGGGCTCGAGATCGCCGCCGGGGTCTACGTTTATCACGTCCGGACGCCCTCCGGTGACGAAAGGCTTGACAAATTCGCGGTGATCAAATAGGGCGCCTGGCTCGCTGCCGGGAGCGGCCGCCGGACGATTCATACGGAAAAAACTGAAGGGTGTTTGATGAGAATTCTACACTGGGCGCTTGCACTGATCGGCACGGTGGCCCTGGTCCTGCCGCTGCGGGCGCAGGAACCGACCCGTATCGGCACCACCGCGGCCAATTTTCTCGAGATCGGTTACGGCACCGCCGGATCGGCCATGGGCGACGCTTACGTGAGCATGGCCAACGATCTCACCGCCCTCTACTGGAATCCCGCCGGGCTGGCGGCGATGAAGAAAAACCAGGCCCTCTTCGTCTATCAACCCTGGATCGCCGGGATCAAGACCTCCTTCACCGGAGTCGGCCTCAACCTGAACAGCTACGGCACCCTCTCCTTCGGCTTCACCAGCGTCAATTACGGCGACATGAAGGTGACCACGATGGCGATGCAGGAGGGAACCGGCGAGCTTTTCTCGGCCAATGACATGGCCTTCAGCTTCGCCTATGCCCGCAAGCTGACCAACTGGTTCTCCTTCGGCGGCGCCGGCAAATATGTGCGCTCGTCGATCTGGCACACCGACGCCTCAGCCATGGCCATTGACCTCGGCGTCATCATCAATACCTATTTCTTTTCGCCCAATGGCCGCCGCGAACAGGGACTGAACATCGGCATGAGCATTTCCAATTACGGCTCGCGCATGCGCTATGACGGCATCGACCTGATCCATCCCATCGACATTCTCACCGACGAGAACGGCAATTTCAGCGATGTCCCAGGACGCTTCCATCTCTCCGAATGGGAGCTGCCCCTAATTTTCCGCCTCGGCGCCTCGGTGACGCCGCTCTACAGCGATCATCATGAGCTGATCCTGGGCTTCGATGCCATCCATCCGAACAACAACAACGAGTCGATCAATCTCGGCGCGCAGTATGCACTCACCTCACCCGGCTTCGGACGGCTCTTTCTGCGCGGCGGCTACAAGGCATTGTTCATGGACCATTCCGAGTTCGGACCGACCTTCGGCGCCGGCGTGGAGATGTTCACGCTGCACAATACCGGCGTCAAGATCGACTACGCCTGGCGTGATGTCGGTATGCTGGGTAATATCAACACCTTCGGGGTGATGGTGATGTTTTAAAGATCTTTCTGACCGGCGCACAGAGGGTGGAGCGGCTGACAACAGGATCTTTAGGCTATTTATTATGCGCGCGTCATCCTGGTGACTCTAGTATTTTGAGGTATAATAATGAAAAAACTGATCCTTACCGTCCTTCTGCTGGCCGGAGTGGCTCCGGCCCAGACGCGCTATGAGGCCGATTGGAAATCCCTCGACGCACGGCCCACCCCGCAGTGGTACCGCGATGCCAAATTCGGTATTTTCATCCATTGGGGCCTCTATTCGGTGCCCGCCTTCACCCGCAAGGGTGGCTACGCCGAATGGTACTGGAACGGCATCAGCGACTCCTCCACCTTCCTGTACAAATGGCACCGCCGCACCTACGGCGATGATTTCCGTTACCAGGATTTCGCCCCCCTCTTCAAGGCGGAGCTTTTTCAGCCAGACAAGTGGGCCGAACTCTTCGCGCGCGCCGGCGCCCGCTATGTGGTGCTGACCTCCAAGCACCACGATGGCTTTTGCCTCTGGCCCAGCGCCCAGAGCTGGAACTGGAACAGCGTCGACACCGGCCCCCACCGCGACCTCCTCGGCGATCTAACCGCCGCTGTCCGGGCGCGTGGCCTGCGCATGGGCTTTTACTACTCCCTCCTCGAATGGTTCAATCCGCTTTACCGGCATGACATCCAGCGCTACGTCGCCGAACACCTGCTCCCCCAGTTCAAGGATGCGGTGAGCCGCTACCAGCCCGCCCTGATCTTTTCCGACGGCGAGTGGGATTACGACAGCAAGGTCTTGCGCAGCGAGGAGTTCCTCGCCTGGCTCTACAACGATTCTCCCGCCCCCAAAGATGTGGTAGTCAACGACCGCTGGGGCGGCGAGACCCGCTTCAAACACGGCGGCTATTTCTCGACCGAGTACGAGTCCGCGACCAGCGAGCGTTCCGTTGAATTTCTGCGCCGCGGCTGGGAGGAGTGCCGCGGCATGGGCCGCTCCTTCGGCTTCAACCGCAATGAGGAGGTGGAGGATTACCAGACCGCCGTATCCCTGATCCACATGCTGATCGAGATCGTCAGCCGCGGCGGCAACCTCCTGCTCAACATCGGCCCGGCCGCCGACGGCACCATCCCGGTGATCATGCAGGAGCGGCTGCTGCAGATGGGCGAATGGCTTAAAATCAATGGTGAGGCCATCTACGGCAGCCGCGTCAACCGTACCCCTGGTGAGGGCGATTCGGTACGTTTCACCCGCAGCGCCGACGGCCGGTTTCTCTATGCCATCTGCCTGCGCCACCCCGGTACGCAGCTGCGTCTCGGTACTGTCGAGGCCCTGCCCGGCACGGCGGTTCGTCTACTCGGCCTCGACCGCGACCTCGCCTGGCGGCAGGAGGGGGGCACACTGGCGATCGATCTGCCCGTCGCGGTGATCCCGCACTTGCCCTGCGACCATGCCTGGGTTTTCCGCATCCAGGCCAGGCCCTATGTCGAGATCCCGGTTATCCAGGCGGATTCCTTCATCCGTGTCGGCAAGCCCCTGCGCATCACGCTTTCGGCGCAGCCGGCCGATGCCGCCATCCGCTATACCCTCGACGGCCGCGAACCGGATGAATTCAGCCCGCTCTATACCGCTCCGTTTTCCATCAAAACGAGCAGCACCCTGCGCGCCCGTGCGTTCAAGCCCGGTTGCACACCCAGCCTGACCGCGGCGCAGGAGATCAGCATCCTCGATGCCCGGGAGAACGGCCTGCGCTACCGCTATTATGAGGGCGAGTGGCCGCTTTTGCCTGATTTCTCCAGCCTTAAGCCGGCACGGGAGGGCCGCGCCTGGGATTTCAGCCTCGCCCCGCTGGTCCAGCGCGAGGATAAATATGCGCTGCTCTTCGAAGGCTATATCGGGATCGATCAGCCGGGCATCTATACCTTTTTCACGCGCTCTGACGACGGCTCGCGCCTCTGGATCGATGAGACGCTCGTGGTCGACAACGACGGCCTGCACGGCGCCAGGGAGGCGGAGGGAAAAATCACCCTGAGCGCCGGCCGCCATGCCCTGCGCGCCGCCTTCATGGAAAACGGCGGGGCGGAACTCCTCGAGATCTCGTACCAGGGCGCGGGGATGCCGAAGCAGCCGGTGCCGCCCTCCCGGTTGTATGTTCATCAATAGGAGCGGTCATGCATCCCCGAATCGCTGCTCTCTTCCTTTTTGTCACCGCAGCCGCCTTCGGGCAGGTCCGCGGCATCCCTGAATCCAGCCGCATCGCCGCATGGCGGGTGAGCGACAACGCCGGCGATTACCGGCCCGGGGCCCCGAGCGCGCCTGCACCCGCCCTTGCGCGGGTCGACGCGGCCGATTATGTGCTCATCGATCAGGTCGCCATCGCCGACTACCTGCTGCCCAGGCAGCGTTGGGCGGTCTCCTACGAACCCGCCTCCCGATCCCTTGCGCTCCACCTGCCCGCCGGCGTCGCCGGTCTGAACGAGGCGGCGCGGGCGGCGGCCGAACGCGCCCCCGACTGGCTGTCACAGGACCTGCGTTTGCTCTTCACCCTGCTTACCCCCGAATACCAGACGCTATGGGCCAATGCCATCCTTGAGGCGGAGGAACCCTTCATCGACGAGGTCGCCTTTGCCGTCGCCCATGCCTCACCCCAGTACCTGATGTCCGGCTACGGCTCACCGGCCCTCTTTCTCGAAAACGCCCGTTCGATCTATGCCAACGATGTGGCCCTTGATTATGTCGAGGTGGTCGACTATGGCACCGCAGCGAGCGATCCGGATTACTATACCACCACCCGCTACAAATCGTTGCGCGGCGGCAGTTTGGTCGAGGTCACAGCGCCGCGCGAGGTCTATTACTGGTACATCGTCTACCCCCGCGCCACCAGTGAGATCCCGGCCTGGATCGATCCATCCATTCCGGAGGACAACGGCCTGCGCAACAACAACTTGGCTGCGCCTCCCGCCGGGGTCTTTTGGCGAGACTGGCTCCTCAATCACGCCGATGACGGCTATCCCCGGCTACGCGATCTGCTCGCGGGTTGTGGCGCCCTCTTCGACGGCACCCGCGGCAAACCGGACGGCAAGGTGACCGCCATGGGGCGCCTCAATACCTGGATGGAGCGGACGCTTGCGTTCGATTCCCGGGAGGAACGCCCGCACCAGCCGGTGCGCATCTACCGCGTCCACATGGGCCGCTGCGGCGAATGGTCAGACCTGCGCAACGCCGCCGCCCGTTCCGCCCTGATCCCCTGCACCAGTGTCGCATCCTATTCAACCGACCATGTCTGGAACGAGTTCTGGGACGGCCAGTGGTACCACTGGGATAACGAGACCAATTATCCGCTGATGTACTACCTCGAATGGGGCAAGGTCTTCGGTACCGTCTTCGAGATCCGCAGCGACGGCGCCCTGACCTCGGTCACCAACCGCTACACCCGCGGCATCTCCTACATCGATCTCTACGTCACCGACAAGGCTGGCCGGCCTGTTGACGGCGCCGAAGTCAATCTCTACACCAAGGACCCCGCCAGCGGCGAACTCTGGTGGGACATGTATGCCCTTACCGATGACCGCGGCATGTGCACCTTCATGGTCGGCAAGAACCGGAGCTACTATGCCACGATCACCTCGGCGATCGGCAATTATCCGGTGCAGCAGGGCAATGTCGTAGAGGTGGTCGCCAATGCCGTCAGCGGCAGCGATTACAGCAAAAAGATCAAAATGACAGCAGTCAAGCCCGCTCCCAGCTGGACAGCCGTCGCTGCCCCGGCAGATGCGGAGGGTGACTATTACCTCGAGGCCGCCTTCACTGCGCCGAAAAAGCTCCTCAACGGAGCGGTCCGCTTCGACGACGTCCGCCGTGACGCCCAGCTCTACCAGGCGGATTACGACGGCAGCGTCGATTTCTACTTTGCCGACTCGGCGGGTTTTGCCGCGGCCTCGGAGGGCCGGGCCTTCAATGGTGTCGGACTGCTGCCCGATTCGCTGGAGGGCTACGGCTGGCTCAGCCTGCCGGCGGCGCAGCGATGGTATGCAGTCTTCGGCAGCGAGCAGAACAGCCGCAATGTAGAGCAGCTCGCGGCGACGGTGCGGCTGTTCGCCTGCACCTCGGCGCTGACGCGGCAGGAGCTGCGTTGCACGGCGGGATGGAACTGGATCGGCCTGAATGTGGTGCCGGCGACGACGGCGGTGGGGGAGGTGCTCACGCCCCTGGGGAGTAACGCGTTGAAGATCAGAGCCCTTGCAAAAGAGTCGGTTTATGAGGCCGGAAAAGGGTGGAGCGGGAGTCTCGAGAATCTCGTGGCGGGAAAAGGCTACCTGCTGCAGCTCGCCGATGCCCAGGATTTTACCCTGCATGCGCCGCTGCTGTCGGTCGATCAGCCGTTAGCCCTGGAGAAAGGTTGGAACTGGGTGGCCTATCTGCCGCATGCTGTCCTGCCGGTGGCGGCGGCCCTTGCGCCGGTCGCCGGCAGCCTCGTCCAGATCAAGGGACAGCAGCACTCGGCCATGTATGTGAAGGACCGCTGGATCGGCGATCTGACCTTGCTCGAGCCGGGGGCGATGTACAAGATCCTGATGAACGGGCCGGCCACCCTCACGTGGCCGAATCCCCAGCCCGCATTGGAAAAGGGTCCTGATACCCCGTTGTCTGAGCAAGTCATAACCGGCACCCCCGGCAACATGGTGGTGATTGCGCGCATCGTCAGCTCCCATCCCTTCGCCATCGCCGGCGTCGTAGATGAGCAGGGGCGCGCCCGCGGCTATGGTGTGCCCATCCCCGGGACCGGATTGCATTATTTCACCATCGTGGGCGAGACCGAAAACGAGCCGCTTTTCGTGGGCCTTCGGGCCAGCCCCACCGGCTATCAGACCGATTGCCTGCAGACGCTCAGATTCAGGGACGATGCCACTCTGGGCAGTCTGGATGCGCCGGTCTACCTTTCAGACCAAAGTCTCAGCTTCCAGCTGCAGCAGAATCATCCCAATCCCTTCAATGGCGGCACCACTATAACCTATGCGCTTTCCCAGGCGGGGCGGGCGCGGCTGGCGGTCTATAACCGCCTCGGGCAGGAGGTGAGGGTGCTCTTCGCAGACAGCCGGCCGCAGGGGGAGGGCACGGCACACTGGGATGGCCGGGATGAGGCCGGGCAGCCGGCAGCGGCCGGGGTCTACATCGTGCGGCTCGAGGCCGGGGATTCGCGGCAGTCGCGCAAAATCCTGCTGCTGCGCTGACCGTGCCGGGCTCGCGCCCTGCTCTCGCCCCCACCCGGCTCGCTGGTCACTTTTTGAACGGCAGCCCGAGGTAGTGCTCCCCCAGGACTGACAGCTCGCCATCGTTGGCGGTAAACACGTAGGTATAATGGGTGTCCGGGAAGCCGCCGCGCCCGTAGAACCAAGCGTAACGGAAAACGTCCGCCCGGTTCTCGCAGACCGTCACCATCTCGGTCATCTGCTGGATCTGTTTGGCGTAGGAGTTGATCTGGCTGTTCCAGTTGGCCATCTCCGTGACCCAGATCTTTTTATTGTACTTCTTCAACCGGTCGAGCTGGCCGGCCAGGCCGTAGTCGTACCAGTGAAAGGCGAGATAGTCGATCTGCGGTTCCCGGCCGTTGTTGGCGGTCTTGTAAGCGGCAAGAAAGGCATCGAGCCACACCACTGGATCGGCGTACCCGGCCATGGTGCCCCAGGTCATTGCCGGACCCACGAGGTGGACCGTACGGCCGAGGTCGGCGAGCTCCCGGACCACCTGTTCGTAACGGATCCAGTCGGCAGCCGCCTCGCCTGGGGTGCGGTTGGCCTGGTTGGTGAGGTTGGGCTCGTTCATCACCAGTATGTACTGCACTTTCGGATGACTGATGACGAAGGCCTTGATGCGCGTGATGTCGGTTGCGCTGGTATTGCCGCCCCAGAGCATCGGCACAAAATCCATGTCATAGGCCGTTTCATACTCCGCCGGAGCGCTGCTGCTGGGCGTGATGGCCCAGTTGTACCACCAGCTCACACCTTTCGAGAGCGCCGCAAAATCGGCGGGCGTGGCGAGGTTGAAGGCGATGCCGCGCTTCCAGCTTTTGGTTGCGGCATCACCGGTATCGGGCTTGGTCGGCGACTTGTCCTTGCAGCCGCTCACCAACACCAGCAGCGCCAGCAGACTCAGGGTTGCCATCCGTTTCATCACAGCACTCCCGTTTTGGGTTATTCAGATTCTTCCAGCGGCGCCAGCACGACGATCGTCGCGCCCCAGCCGCCGCGCTCCTCACCGGCAAGCTGGAAATGGCGCACCCACGCCAGCCGCCGCAGCACGGCATGCACCGTCTCGCGCAGCGCCCCCGTCCCCTTGCCGTGGATAATGCGCACCTCGAGGATCCCCTGCTCGCGGCAGGCAGTCAGGTATTCAGGGACCAATTCCTTTACCTCTCTCGGCGCAAAGGTGTGGAGATCCAGGGCCCCCTCAATCGGGATCGGGATGGGGTCGGGTTCTTTCATCACGCGCCCTCAAGCCTGGTTCGCCGCAGCGCTGCGGACAATGTGGCGCATCTCTCCGGGGATCTCAAGGGAGAATGCGGTCAGCCCCGAAAAATCACAAACCACTATCGCTCCGGCGATCCCTTCGAGCCAGTCCAGTGGTATACTTTCCATGCTAATCTCCGTAACCGTCATGATTGCTGCAGACCTATAATAGCCAATCGCCGCATCAAAGTCAATACTCTTCAGGGTGCCACGCTTGCAAAAAAAGATTGCATGGAATCGCCGAAAAGAGTAACATATCGGTAATAGACCCCTGATATGCCCTGAAATCTGAGTCCTGCCGGGTGGAGGAGAAGGTGGGCTGGTGGGTCGGCTGGGTCGAGCGTCCGGACGGCGCCGTTTTCTTCGCCCTCAACATCGATATGCCCGGCGACGGCGCGGATGCCCCTAAACGCGAGTCGATCGGCCGGGCCATCCTGCACTCCATTCAGGCCCTGCCGGGAGAATAAAACTCTGGAGTGGATATCATGAAAAAAATAATCCTGGCAGTTGTGCTTCTCGTGCTGATCTTTATCGGGCTGCATGAATATCGTTCTCCGGACACCGCGCCGGCCGTGGTCAACGGTTCACTGATCGCAGGCGAAAACAACGCCCCGTCGGAAATGATCTCCAGCAAAAAACCGGCGGAGGGCGCCCCATCGGCAACGAGCGGGTCGGCTTTTTCGGCAGTGGAGGTCGAGCTGATCCTTCAGCGTCACAACCAGGCGCGCGCGGCCGTGGGCGCCCGTCCCCTGATCTGGTCGCAGGATCTCGCTCGCTACGCCCAGGAGTGGGCGGATCATCTCGCGGCGGCGGGCTGCCGCTTCGAGCACCGGCCGGAAAGCGGCCCCTGGAAAGAGAAATACGGGGAAAACCTCTTCATGGGCACGGCCGGTTATTACGGCGCTGGGGAGGCTGTGGACTCGTGGATCAGTGAAAAACGGTTTTATCAGGGCCAGACTCTCAACGAGGCCAACTACCATGAGTTCGGCCACTATACCCAGCTCGTCTGGAAATCGACCAAAAAGGTTGGCTGCGGCCAGGCGCTCTGCAATGGCGAGGTGATCATCGTCTGCAACTATGCCCCCGCCGGCAATGTCATCGGCGAAAAGGCGTGGTGACCCTCCTTTCGCGCGTCGGTCCCGGCAGAATCGGCTTTCATCCTCCCCCTCTTGATTTTTCTTAAGAACATATTTTCCCGTGCTGCGTTTTATTGATGGACAACCCCGATTCGATACCACCGGGGGGGAGGTAACCCGGCTCGCATCCGGCGATCCGGGCATTCGAGAAAGAGAGGAAGTGTATGAAAAGAAACCAATGGATTGCAAGCTTGATGCTCGGATCCGCCGTGATTCTGCTTGCCGCCATGGCCGCGCCGGCACAGCCGCCGCGCTGGAGCGTGGATGAACAACTCAAGCGGCTCGAACAGGATCTCAAACTGACAACCGAGCAGAGCAAGACCATCAAAGCGATTCTCACCGATCAGCAAAAAGAGATGCAGACGCTCCGGGACCAGAATCAAGGTGACCGCGAATCCATGCGGGAGAAAATGCAGGCCCTCCGCAAAAAGTACGATGAAAAGATCCTCGCCGTGCTGAATGATACCCAAAAGGCGGAATACAAAAAGATGATCGAGGAACGTGCCAAATGGCGTCAGGGCCGCGGCCGGCACGGCGCTGACAATCCTCCGCCTGCCAAATAACCAAAACTGCAGGGAGCTGTCCATAACGGATTCCTGAACGGGTAACTTGTATGAAACAGAGAAAAATGCTCCTCCTCATCGCACTGCTGGTGATCCTGGGGGGGCTGGCGGCGATTCTGTCGCGCAAGCCTTCCAGCGGCAAGGTTGAATACCAGTTCGTTGAGATTACGCGCGGCAATGTCCAGAATACCATCAGCAGCACCGGGACCATCGAGCCGGTCAGCAAGGTTGAGGTGGGCACCCAGGTGAGCGGGACCATCGACCGCATTTATACCGATTTCAATCAAGTGGTCCACAAGGGACAGCTCCTCGCGGTGCTGGATACCGTCCTTCTCAAGGCGGCCGTACTCGACGCTCAAGCCAATCTGGAGAAGGTCAGCGCCCAGCTGGAACAGGCCCGGGCGGATTTCGAACGCAACAAGACGGTCTATGAGAAGAAGCTGATTTCGGAGGCGGAGTATCTGCCTTACAAGGTCAACTACGCCGCGCAGGTCGCCAATCTGAAATCCGCCCAGGCCAACCTCGTCCGCGCCGAGCGCAATTTAAAATTCGCGGTGATCCGCTCACCCATCGATGGGACTGTGATCAGCCGCAATGTCGAGGCGGGCCAGACGGTCGCCGCCAGCCTTCAGGCGCCGGTGCTTTTCATCATCGCCGGGAATCTGAACAAGATGGAGATCCACGCCGCCGTCGATGAGAGCGATATCGGCTCGATCCGGGAAGGCCAGATGGTGCAGTTCCAGGTGCCCGCCTACGCGGACAAGACCTTCACCGGCACCGTCCGGCAGATCCGTTTGCAGCCTGAGACCGTCCAGAATGTGGTGAACTATACGGTGGTAGTCGATGCCGATAACGTGGACAATCTCCTGCTGCCGGGGATGACCGCCACCCTCGACTTTATTGTCCAAGACCGCCAGGATGTGCTGCTGGTGCCCAATGCCGCCCTCAATTTCAAACCCACCGATGCCATGCTGCAGCAGATCCGCAAAAACCGGGAGGCGCTCGCTGCCGGCATGCCCGATTCCCTGCGCGGTCGCATGCGCTGGAATGTGGGAGGCGACAACGCCGCGGGAGGAGGCGCCCGCACGGAAGGCGGCGGAAATGGCATGCCAGGCGGCTTGGCGCGCGAAGGTGGCGCTCCGGGCATGCCCGGCGGCGGATTCATGCGCAACGGCTCCCTGCCCAAAGATATGGGCCGGCTCTATTTTCTCGATGAGAAGGGCAATCTGGCCATGGCCATGATCCAGACCGGTGCCAGTGATGGCAAATCGACGGAGATCGTACGCGGCCGGCGCATACGGGAGGGGATGAAGGTCATCAGCGGCCTGGTGGAGAGCAGCTCCGGCAAGCCCCGGGTGCAGACGACCCGAACGCCGGCTATGGGACCGGGCATGGGCGGACGGCCCTTCTAGAGGGTAGCCTGGATCAAGCAGACAGCGAGGAGAGGCATGCAGACGGTCATTGAAACCCGGCATCTGAAAAAGACCTATCAGATCGGCGATATCGCCGTGCACGCCCTGCGCGGTGTCGATCTCGTCATCAACCGGGGCGAATTCCTGGCGATCATGGGAGCGTCCGGTTCGGGCAAATCCACGCTCATGAATCTCCTAGGCTGCCTCGATGCCCCCAGCTCCGGAGAGTACTATCTCAACGGCCGGCGGATCAGCGAACTCTCCCGCAATGCCTATGCGGAAATCCGCAACCAGAATATCGGCTTCGTCTTTCAGGGGTTCAACCTGCTGCCGCGCACCTCAGCTCTCGAAAACGTCGAGCTGCCCCTCCTTTACGACCGCACCCATCGCATCCCCGATCACCGCCAGGCCGCTCTCGACGCGCTCAGGATGGTCGGGCTGGGCGATCGCATCCATCATGAGCCCAATCAGCTCTCCGGCGGCCAGCAGCAGCGCGTCGCCATCGCCCGCGCCCTGGTGAACCGGCCGGCCATCATCCTCGCCGACGAGCCGACCGGCAACCTCGACAGCCGGACCTCCATCGAGATCATGGCGGTCTTCCAGGCGCTCAACCGCCAGGGCATCACCATCATCCTGGTGACCCACGAGGCGGATATCGCCGCGCATGCTCATCGCATCGTCGAGATGCAGGACGGGCTCATCCGTCGTGATGCGCCCCACGCGGCGTCCCGCGATGCTGCGGGTGAACTCGAGACCTTGCGCCTGGCGCCCGCCGTCCCGGAGGAGGAGTAACCCATGTTGCAGCTGAGAAATCTGATCCGCACCGCCTTGCGCAGCCTGACGAAAAACCGCATGCGCAGCCTTCTGACCTCTCTGGGCATCATCATCGGTGTCAGCGCGGTGATCATCATGGTGGCCATCGGCGAGGGCTCGCAAGCCCAGATCGCCCGGACGATGAATATGCTCGGGACCGACCTGATCATCGCCTTTCCCGCCTCCAGCCGTATGGGCGGAGTCAGCCGCGGCGCCGGCAGTTTCAACCGCTTCACCTTCGCCGATGTGGAGAAGATCCGACAGAGCGCCCAATATATCGCCGCGGTCTCCCCGGTGGTCACCTCGGGAGGCCAGATCATCGGCGGCGGCAAGAACTGGAGCACGACCGTCTTCGGGGTGACGCCAGACTATTTCACCATCCGCAACTGGCAGGTCAAGTCAGGCGACTTCTTCAGCGACCGCGACGACCGGTCACGCCGCAAGGTCTGCCTTCTCGGCAATACGGTCGCCGAGGCGCTCTATGGCGATCAGGATCCGGTCGGCCAGAAGGTGCGCATCCGCAACACCCCTTTCACGGTGGTCGGGGTCCTGCGCAGCAAAGGCCAGTCGGCTGCCGGAGCGGATCAGGATGATGTCATTCTCGCGCCGTCCACGACAGTTCTTTACCGGCTGCGGGGCGGGCAGAATATCAACATGATCAACGCCAGCGCCAAATCGGGCGCCGTGGTAGCCCAGGCCCAGGCCGAGATGGCGGCTTTGCTGCGGTCGGCGCATCACATCGAGCCGGGCGAGGAGGATGATTTCGTTGTCCGCACCCAGGCGGAGATCACCGAGGCAGCCTCCGCGGCTTCCAAGGTCATGACCATGTTGCTCGCGGCGGTGGCGGGCGTCTCGCTGATCGTCGGCGGGATCGGCATCATGAACATCATGCTGGTCTCGGTGACCGAACGCACCCGGGAGATCGGCATCCGCATGTCGGTGGGCGCGCGCAGCAGCGACATCCTCACCCAGTTTCTTTCCGAAGCGGTTGTGCTGAGCCTGAGCGGCGGTTTGATCGGCATCCTGCTGTCGGTCATCCTCTGCAAGCTGCTCAATCAGTTCACCTCGTATTATACCGTGATCAGCCCCGAGATTGTGTTGATTTCGGTCCTCTTTTCCGCGGCTGTGGGGGTATTTTTCGGCTTTTATCCCGCGCGCAAGGCCGCCGGTCTCAATCCCATCGATGCGCTCCGTTATGAGTGAGCGCGGGATGGGGTGGCGGCGCCGGATAGTATAAAATAGTTCACTTTCTCCTTGCACATTTCCATAATTTGCCATATACTGTGTTAGAGTTTGGCACGACGCCTTCTCCGGAGTTGATTTCTGAGCTGCTGGATTGCAGGATCCTTACGATGAGCACAATCGCTTTTATTACATACTGTCCCCAACGGTCTGACATCCGGGTTTCAGCGGATGACCCTCCCCGACCTGTTTTAACCTGGTCCGTATAAAGTAGTCCCTTTTTCGTTCATGTCGTCTGGACATGAAAATTCGCGCTCTGCAACGTAGTTGTATGGACAACCGGTCAAATGCACAAGAAATGAAAGCCACCGTGCATCTTTTGCTCTCGGATGGTCTCAACCGGCCGCACCGGTTCCTGGTGCTGCTGCTCATGACCTGCTTTCTGGTTTCCTGCGATGCTCCGGTCAAGGTCGGCTTGATTGGCGACCAGTTTGGCGCGGCGACTGCCGACTCCGCTTATGCGGTGATGGACAAGGCGGTTTTGCGCTTGCAGCGGGAACAGCCGGATGTCGTGGTTCATGTCGGGGACATGGTGGAGAGCGTGCGCAACATTCATTCCTTCGAGGATTATCAGAAAAACTGGCTGACAGCTGCCTCGATTATGAACAAACTGAATCGGCCGTGGTTCCTGGCGTTCGGCGATCATGACGTCGTCCCACCTGAGTATCAACCCCTCTCCGCCGATCATTCGCGCGAGGAATGGGCATTCAGACTGGCGCATCTGCAGGGACTCCCCGTCGATTCGCTGCCCTATTACGGGGTCTCCATCAAGGGGTATCATTTCATTTTTCTTTACAGTCTTGAAAATCTGCACACCGACCCCCGCTGGGGATCCATTTTCCTGAATTCCATTTCAGACCGCCAGATGAGCTGGCTGAAAACGGAGTTGGATACCCATAAAGATTCCAAGGGGATCGTCGTTATCCTCCATCATCCGCATTGGTATGTCTGGTCCAATTGGTACCGGATTCATGAATTGCTGCGCCGATATCCGGTAAAGGCGGTCATTGCCGGCCACTTTCACTATTCCCAGGATGATGGTATCCTGGATGGCATCCGCTATTGCGTTATGGGTTCCACTGGCGGAGTGATCAATGACACCGATCCCAATAGCGGGGGAGCTTTCGTCTACGGCCTGATGACGCTCTTTGAGAGGAAGCAGCCAGGGTTCGTCGTCAGATCCGTCAAATCGGACAGCGTTATCAGCGTTCCCTCAAGAAGAAGCATGGATCGGATCCAGGCCATCGAATGCATGCTGGATGGCTTGTGGCAGGATGAAAATATGGTCCTGCGGCAGGGAAGATTATTTGACAAGAATGGCGACAAGCTCACGTTACTGCATGGGATCGGACTGGAATCGATAGCGAATCCGGTTGATGTCCCGATTACCATCGCTATTGAATACGATACGACTCTGATTGGGGCGACCCGATGGAATATCGGCCCGGCGCCGGTGGATGGCCGTGCAAAACTGGAATTGAAACCCGGGCTTGGCATGGGTTGGGCCAATTATTCGAATGTCGGCAAGTGGGATAAAAGCAAACCGGTTTGGGCTGCTGATCTCCGGCCGCAAATCAGGCATGACCTGAAGAGCATCACGCTGAATGTCTTCGTCAGTTTCCAGGATGACCGGGTACGCCGGGTAAAACGGACCATTACCTATAGCATTAACTGAGCGGAATACCATGCATGAATCTCTTTTCAACCTGGACAAATCCAGCATCATTCCGTACTATTATCAGCTACAGGAAGTTCTGGAAAACCTCATCGAACAGGGGGTATACAAGCCGGATGAAAAGCTTCCGTCGGAAAATGAATTGAAGGATTCGCTGGGCATCAGCCGTGCAACGGCCCAGCGTGCATTGCAGCACCTGGTCGACCGGGGCATGGCGCGGAGAATTCAGGGCAAAGGCACCTTCGTCGCCAATAAAACGATCACCTACAGCGTGGTTGCGGCGTTCAGTTTCTCCGCTGAAATGCTCGGCTTGAATAAAAAAGTGCACAGCAAACTGATTTGCGCGGAAGAAATTCAGGCGCACAGCCTCATTTCCAAGATGCTGCAAACGGCCGCCGATACCAAATTTTACAGTATCCAGCGCATCCGCTATGTGGACAGCGAACCCATCTCGCTGCAGACCTCGTATCTGCCGGTGGGCCTGGTGCCTGGCCTGATCGCAAAAAACTTCGAAGAAGAATCGCTGTTTGAGACGATCAAAAAGGACTATGGTTTGACCATCAAGGATGCCCAGGAAACCTTGCAGGCGGTGAAGGCTACGGAATACGAAGCCAGACACCTGAGTATCAAGGAGGGCGATGCGGTGTTCCTGCTGGAACGGATTACCCGGATCACCTCAGGGGAAATTCTGGAATTTGTCAAAACCATTCTCAGGGGTGATACCGGAAAATTCTATATCGAATTATCGCCGGAATTAAAGTGACGGGAGCCGTTGTGTCCTCTTTCAATCTGGACGATCTTTATACACTGCTGAAATCGCGGCGGTCGGATCTGGGGCGGATCCATTCCGTCCGGGATTTGACCAGAATTCACCTGGATCAGCACTACTCATTGATTGTTGCGGTGGATTCGGATGGGGGTATCGGCCCGATGGAGGCGGATACCGTTTATTGCCCGGCCTATGATTTAGGCCGGCTTGCCATCCGCGTGCCGCTGCTGGAAATCCTATGTTCGGGCGCGATTCCCTTGGCCGCTTATGATATGCTGACCATGAAGATGGAAGGCATCGGCGCTGAGATTGTCCGCGGCATCCGGGATGAATTGAAATTGGCTGGTTACGGCGAGGACTTTCATCTGTCAGGCAGCACCGAGGATAATGTGCCGACGAGGATGACCGGCGTGGGGACCACCATCATCGGGCTGGTTCGGGCCAATGAGTTCCGGCCGGGATCGTCGCAGCCGGATGATAGCGTCGTGTGCCTGGGTTTGCCCAAATCCGCCCCCGAGGATCGCGTCCGGACGGATGATCCCGAAATCATCCAGCAAACCGATCTTGAGGTGGTACTGGGCATCAGCAGCGTTCATGATATCCTCCCGGTGGGAAGCCATGGCATCGGCTATGAGGCGGAGGCCATGGCCAGGGATGCCGGGTTACACTTTATAAGGGACGTTCACTGCCCGTTGAGTTTTCAGAAATCGGCGGGTCCTTCCACCTGCGTTATTGCTTCATGCCAGAACAGCGTCGTAGAAAAGCTGTCAGGGATAATTCACGCCCCGGTCACCCTGCTGGGAAAAATGAGCCTACCTAACTGAGACCGCCTCTATGCCATTGGATGTGCTTCAAAAACGGATCAAGGGATGCCTGGTTGGGGTCGCCGCGGGCGATGCCATGGGTATGCCCTCTTCGATGATGAGTCCGGAAACGATACAGAATACCTTCGGCCACATTGATACCTTTCTGCCCGCACCACCCGGCCACCTTCTGCATCATGGCATGGCCGCCGCTACGGTGACCGATGATACCCAGCAAACCCTCCTGATTGCCGACTCGATCATCGCCAAAGGCGATATCTATCCGGAAGATATCGCGCAACGCCTGATCCGGTGGGGAGAGGAAATCCGTGCTTTCGACTCCATGGCGGTCGGCCCCAGCTCGCTCAGGGCCTTGTATGCCATCAAGTCAGGAAAATCTATCTATGAAGCGGGCCGGGCCGGAGATACCAACGGCGCGGTGATGCGCATCGCTCCGGTAGGGCTTCTGGGTTTCGGGAACCGGGATAAAACCCTGGATCTGGTCAGACGGGTCTGCATCCCGACCCATAACACCAATATTGCCATCGCCGGCGCAGCCGCGGTCGCCATGGCCATCGGTTTGGCGTTGCAGGGGGAGCAGGATGTCGAGACCCTGATCAAAAGTTCAATCGAGATCATCGAACCGGCGATGAAGCTGGGAAATATCTGGTACAGCGCCTCCATTCATGACCGGGCCAATCTGGCGCTGGATATTGTCACCCGGGCCCAAGATCGCGCTGAAGCGATGAGCAGGCTCTACCGGGTCATCGGGGCCGGCGTACAGATTTCAGAGACCGTTCCAACCTGTCTGGCCTTGACCAGACTCGTCGACGGCGATCCGGTGCAGGGCGTGATTGCCGCCGCCAATCTAGGGGGAGACTGCGATACCATCGGCGCCATCACCGGTGGCATATGCGGCGCGATAAAGGGAATTGACGCCTTCCCCGACGACTGGGTTGAGCAGTTGAGTGGGACCAATAACATTGATTTTGACTGGTATACAGGACAGCTTTACCACCTCATTACGGGTAAGGAGTAACTATGATTCGCAAATCCTTCTGCCTTTGGTTCGGGATCCTGATCATGGTGGCAATCCTCAGCAACGCCCAGAGTCAGGATGCGAAAGAGAAAGAAAAATCGACCTCAGAAGTTGCTTTGACTAAAGAAGATTTTATCAAAAACAATTGCGAGAACGTCGGCGATGCGCTGCAGACGATTTCCGGCGTTTACATCAACGCCGAGGGCGAGATTTCGCTGCGGGACGTCAGTGCATCCAAGGTCGTCGTTATCATGGATGGACAGCGGTTGAACACCCCGGGCTCAACCAGCGTCAATATTGCCTCCTTGCCGATTCAGAATGTGGAGAAAATCGAACTGCTGCGCGGCGGACGCTCGGCCCAATACGGCGCGGATGCCGTGGGCGGCGTGATCCTGATCACCACGAAAGGCCAGGAGGAGAGTCAGAAAGCCTTGAACCTCAGTGCCAAAGGATCTTTCGGCTCATACAACCGGCAAATCTATAATGTCACCGAATCGTATGGTAAGAAGAATCTCAACTCCTTTGTCTCTTACCAGCGCGAGACCTGGGATGGCAATTTTACCTACGACGACTATTACGGCGTCAGGCAAACCCTGATCAACAATAAACAATCCTCCCATAATATCTTCGGGAAGGTCGGCTACAGTCTCGATCAGAATCAGCAGCTCAGCACCTCGGCGAACTGGTACTATGCGGATAACGGCACACCCGGCATGATTGATAATCTCACCCCCAAGGCCCGTTTGCGCCTGGACAACCGGTCCTATAACCTGACCTACGACAACAAGAAAACATTCAAGGATTTTTCGCTCAAAGCGCAAAGTTATTACCTGGATCTGGAGACTAAATTTGATAATCCGGATGCCTTTGGCGGTGCCGTGCACAGCGATCACAATAACTACGCGCTGGGACTCGAATTATCCCAGTCCGGTTCACTCGGTGCGAACCTCTCTCTGGACTACGGCTATTCCTTCCGCAACGATCGCATCAGAAGCACGGATGTGGGCAAAAAGCAGCGCAACACCAACAGCGGGCATATCGCCCTCACCGGTCATACCGAGCTTCCCGGCTGGCTTTATCTGACCGCTCTTGAAGCCTCGATAGCGGCACGCTATGATGCGCCGACCGATTTCCGGTCCGCTACCAGTCCGAGGTTCAGTGCGTCGCTGTCCCACAAGGGCGAGGTTGCTGTTTCGCTGACGGGGCATGTCGCCCAATCGTATAAGGCGCCTTCCTTCAATGACTTGTACTGGCCGCAGGATGCCTTTGCCGTCGGTAATCCGGATCTGGTCCCGGAAGACGGCTTCAATTATGACATCGGGATCTCCTCCAATTATAAAGCCTTGTCCCTTGCAGCCAATTATTTCAGAAATGATATCAATAACCTGATTCTCTGGGAACAGGACCCGGCCTTGAATAATCTCTGGACGCCGAAAAATATTTCGAAATCAAATACCTACGGTATTGAGACCTCCATGAATCTGGATTTATGGAACCGCATGATTTCATTGAATTCCGAATACACCTACATGAAAGCCTTGGACAAGGGGCCGGATCCCAGCCGGCATAACCGCTATATCATCTACCGTCCCAAAAACAAACTGGATCTCACCGGCACGCTGCGGCTCTGGAAGATGGAATGGAATACGATTTATCATTATAAAGGCTTGCGTTTTACCAATGCGGCCAATACCAATTGGCTTCCGGCCTATCATACCATCGATACCAATCTGACCTACAAATTCGGTTTCAGTAACCTGCAGTGGGTCACTATTTTTGAAATGAGCAATTTGACGGATGAAAGCTTTATGCAGGTGTTGGGGACGGCTGAACCCGGGCGGATGTTCAAGATTTCTTTGGGTGCCAATTTTTAAGTAAAGCAAGATAATGAAAATCAGAATTATACCCATACTGTTCGTTTTGTTTTTTGTCCTGCCGGCTGTGGTATCGGCCGGCACAGGGCAGATAAAGGGGACGGTCTGCAATGAAGCCACGAACGAACCTCTGCCCGCGGCCAATGTCTATCTGAAAAACACCCATGTGGGCTGTGTGACGGACAAACAGGGCGGTTTTCTGATCGATCAGATACCGGCCGGCGAGTATATCCTGGTGGTCGAATATGTGGGCTATCTCGATGATTCGAGAACGGTCCGGGTAAATGACGGTACGACGCTGGCGCTCCAGATCAAGCTGAAACCGACGCTGTACCATTTTAATGATCCGATTACGGTGACGGCAACCCGCGGCGTCTCGCTTGCTTCGGAGGTCCCAGCCTCCGTGAATATCGTCAATGCCAAAGAGATGGAGGCCCGCTTATCCAGCAACGCGGCAGAGGCGCTGCAGAGCACCCAGGGCATTACCATCAAGGATTATGGCGGTCTGGCCGGCATGAAGACCGTCTCCCTGCGCGGCTCCAGCTCCGAGCAGGTGCTGGTGCTGCTCGACGGACAACGCATCAATAACCCCCAGACCGGCCAGGTCGATCTGGGGCAGATCCCTCTGGAAGGCATCAAACAGATTGAAGTGGTGCGCGGCGGGAACTCGGCCCTCTACGGCGCCGATGCCGTCGGCGGCGTCATCAATCTGATCACCGATGACGGCAGCCATAGCAAACCCGGCGCCTCAGGGTCTGTCAAAATGACCGGCGCTTCCTTCCAGACCTATGGTGTGGAGTCCTTTTTCAAATACCTTTACAACCAATGGCAGGTGCAGTCCTCCATCGATATCCTCTCTTCCAAAGGCGATTTCCCCTACCAGGACAACTATGGCGTCTCCCGGACCCGGAAAAATGCGGATGTGTTTTCGAAGGATTTCTATGCCAAAGTTGTCCGGAATTTCGGCCGTGTCGAATCCAACCGCAAACTTGATTTAAGCTTTAAATGGTACGATGCCGAGCGGGGAGCGCCGGGCACAATCGAGCCCTATTACTATCATGCCCGTCAATGGGACAGCAATCGTCTCTTCAACCTGTTGTTCACCAGCAAGGTATTCAACTATCTGAATGACCTGCGCATCCAGACCTATTACTATGATAACTGGAATAAATACAAGAATGATGAAAGCCTGACGCCGATACGGTCGGAATTCCGGGCCAAAACCGCCGGTTCGGAACTCCAGATGGAGAGCATACTTAAAACCTATTGCTCCCTGACCTACGGCCTTGGCTTCCGCATCGATTATATGACCGATTATGAAGCGGGTACGGACAGGCAGCGCTTGAACTACTATCTGTTTTTGCTGAATCAGAGCACCTTCCGCATCGACCGGCGCTGGCTCAAGTCGGTGGTGCTCGTGCCATCACTGCGCTACGACAACAATTCGGATTATTCGGATAATTTTTCACCCAAAGCCGGCGTGGTGATCAACATCGGCGAAAACTGGAAGACCTCCATCAAGGGCAATATCGGCTACAGCTACCGGGCGCCGACTTTCAATGATCTCTACTGGCCGGAAGATGCCTGGACCAAGGGCAACAGCGCATTGAAGCCGGAACACGGCTACGACTGGGACAGCGGCCTCCGGCTGCAGATTCCGCTTCTGAATGGCATCTCGCTGGAGTCCACCTATTTTCAAAATCGCATGGTGGACCTGATCATCTGGGCGCAAAATGATCAGGCGCTGTGGATGCCCGATAATGTGGACCGGTCGCTGATCCGCGGAGTGGAAAACTCGATTTCCTTCAGCCCTGTCAAAAGATACTGGCAGCTTGGCGGCAATTACACCTATCTGGATGCGCGTAACCTCTCGGGTAACGCCCTGGAAAAAAACAAACTCCTGGTGTATCGCCCCAAACATACCTTGAACCTCTTTTCCGATTTTACCCTGGATGCGTTTTCTGTCAATTACCAGTTTCAGTTCATCAGCCGGCGGTTTGCTGACAAAACGAACTATTGGGAGAATTCACTTGAACCGTATACCCTCTCCACCGTGGGGTGTTCGTATAACTGGCGCATCGACCATCTTGGTTTGAATACTTCCCTGCAGGTGCGCAATCTTTTTAACACGGATTATCGAACCATCAAAAATATGCCGATGCCGGGACGTGAATATCGTTTCTCGGCAAAGCTAATAATAAACCAATAGTTAACTAACCTAAAAGGAGTGGTTATGAGACGGCTATCCGCTTTCTTGCTCATCCTGCCGGCGTTATCGTTCCTGATTTCGGCCTGCGAGGATGAACCGACCAAACCCAAGACGCCGGCAGTGTCCAAGGCGATCTATGTGCTTAACTCTGCCGCCACCAGCATCTCGGTGATCGATCTCACAGAAGACAAGGTCTATAACAATGTTCAGACGGTGGGCACCTGGCCCAATCAGCTGGTTTACCGGAATGGCTATCTCTACTGTGTCAATTCCGGCTCCAACAACATCATGAAATTCGACGTCAACAACTGGCAAGCCCAACCCCCTGTCGCCCTTGGCACCGGCAAGAACCCGATGAACATGGTTTTTTACAATAACCAGTATGCCTATGTCGCCTGCTCGATGTCGAATGAAGTCCTGCGCGTGGATATGACCAACAATACGGTGGTGAAAACCATCAAGGCGGGCGTCGGCGCGACCGGCATCGAAATCGCCAATAGCAAGGTCTATGTAACCAATACCGGATACGCCGGCTGGGGGAATCCCTACCTGACCGGCACGGTGACGGTTATCAATGCGGCCACCGGTGATTCCCTGAGAACCATCAAGGTCGGGACCAATCCGCAGTCGATTGCCGTGGCCAAGGATGGCAAACTGCATGTATCCTGCACAGGTGATTATGGCGCCATCCCCGGGGTAGTCAGTGTGATCGATCCTGCCACCGATACGGTTGTACAAACCGTGAATATCGGCGGCTCGCCGGGTTTGATCGCGCTGGCTCCGGATGCAAAACTCGGTTTCCTCTCCGTATGGGGCGCGGGTGCGCTGGTCTATAATACCTCCACCTATGCGGTGGTGAACGGGCCGGCCAGCATGTGGCTGGGCAAAGGCGGTTCCGGCATTCTGGTGGACACCGACGAGCATATCTGGCTCAGCGTTTGGGACGATGATCAGGTTGTTAAGGCCAAAACCGACGGGACGATTCTCGCTACCTACAATGTGGGCGACAGCCCGGCCGCGTTGGCGCAGAAAATCGACTAACGGACATGCAAAAGGGGATAGTTCTATCCCCTTTTTATTTATCTGGCATAGGAGTTCGCACGATGGAGTATCAGGTTCAGGATATTACCCTGGCTCCCCTGGGGCAGATCAAAATTGACTGGGTGGCCAAATGGATGAAGGTAGTCAACCAGATGGCCGGAAGGTTCGCATCAGAGGGCGTTTTCAAGGGTAAGACTATTGCGATATGCATTCATCTGGAAGCGAAAACCGCCTATCTGGCCCAGACGCTGCACCGTCTGGGGGCCGAAGTCTGGATTACCAGCAGCAATCCGCTTTCCACCAAGGATGATGTCTGCGCCGCCCTGGCTCGGAGCGGCGTCCATGTCTTTGCCCGGCACGGCGCCTCGATGGAGGAATATCACTCCTTTATCCGGGCGATCACCGCGGCAAAACCCCATGTCATTGTGGATGACGGCGGGGATATCTGCGAGTTCCTGCATGCAAATCCGGAATTTGCCGTCAACCTGAAGGGCATCTGCGAAGAAACGACCACCGGGGTGAACCGGGCCAAAAAGCTGGACCA
Organism: bacterium; assembly: GCA_035419245.1. Lineage (NCBI taxonomy): Bacteria > bacterium. The sequence goes on from DAOLSP010000002.1 coordinate 503,212, forward strand.
GGCGGGTACCCTGCGCTACCCGGTCATCGGCATCAATGATGCCCTGTCCAAGTATCTGTTCGATAACCGCTATGGCACCGGGCAATCCACATGGACAGCGATCACCCACCTGACCAATCTCAGCGTTACCGGCAAAGTCGTCGTCATTATCGGGTACGGCTGGGTCGGCAGGGGACTGGCCATCCGCGCCAACGGGCTCGGCGCTGAGGTGATTGTGACCGAGATCAATCCATGGAAAGCCATGGAAGCGCGCATGGATGGCTTCCGCGTGATGCCCATCGCGGATGCCGCCGGACTGGGGGATTTTTTCATTACCGCCACAGGTGAGCGCTCCGTCCTGCGCTTCGAGCACATGGTCAAGATGAAGGATGGCGCGATGCTGGCCAATGCCGGCCATTTCGATTTCGAGATCGATGTGCCGGAGCTGGAACAGCATATTCCCGCCAAAAAACTGGTGCGCGAGGAAATCGAGGAATATGAGCTGCCCAATCATCACCATATCTATCTGCTGGCTCAAGGCGGAATCATCAATATAGCCGGCGGCCTCGGCCATCCAGTGGAAATTCTCGATCTCAGCTTTGGGCTGCAGCTGGCGTCGGTTCATTACGTACTCTCCTCGGACGGGCTGGAAGCGAAATTTTATCCCGTGCCCCAGAGCATCGATGAAACCATCATCCGCGCCAGAATGCAGGCGGATGGGATTGCCATCGACACACCGCGGTAAGGGAAAATAACCGGCGGAATTCCGGACTAGGTTACGCTGCACATGGCGATGAAGAACGCTAATCTCATTTCGTGCATGCCCAAGGTGGAGCTGCACCTCCACCTGGAAGGCGCCTTTACCCTGGAATTTCTACTGGCGCAGATCCAGACCTATGACCCCAGGCATGCGCCCCGCTCGCTGGCGGAACTGCGGCAGCGCTTTATCCTGCGGGACTTTGACCATTTTATCGAGACCTGGTTCTGGAAAAACCGCTTTTTCCGTTCGGCCCGGGATTTCGAACAATCGGTCTACCAGACCCTGGCCAGCCTGTCGCGGCAGAATGTGATCCACGTGGAGGCTTTCTTCTCGCCCTGGGATTTTGCGGCCAATGGCCTTGCGGCGCCGGAAATCATCGAGGCCACCATCGCCGGCAAACAGGCCGCCACACGGGATTTCGGCATCAGCTGTTACCTGATCGCTGATCTGGTCCGGGATCACGGTTATCAGACCGCCGACAGCCGGTTGAATGATGTGAAAACGTACCGCGATCATATCATCGCCATCGGCTTGGGCGGAAACGAGTCCCGCTACCCGACGCATCTCTTTGCCGATGTTTTTAAGATAGCCGGACGGAGCGGATTTCATCGCGTGGCGCATGCCGGGGAGGCGGCCGGGGCCGGCTCCATCCGTGAGGCCCTGGATCTGCTGCATGCCGAACGGATCGGCCATGGCATCGCCGCCGTGCAGGATGCGGAGCTGATGGCGGAACTGCGCGATCGCCAGATTCCTCTGGAGATATGCCCCACCAGCAATCTCATGACCCGAGTGGTGGACGACCTCGCGCACCACCCGGTCAGGCAACTGTACCAGGAGGGGCTGCTGGTGACCATCAATTCCGATGACCCGACCATGTTCAACAGCACCCTCACCAACGAGTACCAGCTCCTGCATGACCGGCTTGGGTTCAGCCTGAGCGATATACGGCAGCTGGTCATCAATGCGACACGAGCTTCATTCTTGTCCTCGGAAGAAAAGAAAAGAATAATGCAATTAATCGACCGTTTCTGGCAGCCGGTGAATCTTAACCAGGAAGCATAAGATGGAAAATCCAGTTGCAGCGATTCTTTTATCCGCCCTGTCGGGACTGAGCCTTGCCCTGATCGGCATCGCCTTCCGCATCGGGCAGTCCAGGAATATCGTCCCCCTGCATATCGCGACCAGCATCGGCCTCTGCGGGGCGCTCTTTTTCGGAGCCCAGATGGATTGGGGATTGCTCCAGGAAATCCCGCTTTTCATTTTTATCCTAGCCCTGCTGAATGCCGGTGGACAAATTCTGGCCATGGAACTGACCAAGGTCAGCCTGAAAAAAGGGCCGCTCTCCCCGGTGTGGTGCGCGCTCAACCTTAATTTTCTGGTGGTGATTATTTATTCCGGCATCGCCTTCCACGAGAATATTTCGCTCTACCAGGGGCTCGCCTTGCTGTTCGGCATTTCCAGCGTGATCGCCGCCGCCAATATCGGCAGCACGGGCAGCGGCGAGAATCGTGCCATGACCCTGCGGGACAAGGTGATCTATGGTTCGATCCTCTTCGTGATCCTGATCGCCAACAGTGTGGTCTTTTTGACGATCAAGGATCTCAGCACACGGCTGGTGCCCGGCAGGGAGATGACCTATCTGGCGGCCTATCTGCCGAACATCTATTTTATCCTCTATGCGGTCATGGCGGTGCTTTGCGGCGCGGTCGTGGCTTTCCAGAAGATCAAACCGCGCAGTGGTCTGGATCTGGTCAAGGTGGGATTGATGGCCGGCTGCGGCTCGATTGCGGGGTTGTTCCTGCTCAGCCTGTGCGCCCGTTACCCGGCGGCCCTGGTGTTCACCGTGAACGGGGCGGTCACCATTCTGGGCGGCAGCCTGGCTTCGGTCTTCTTTTTCGGCGAGGCGCGCAGCCGCGCCTGGTACCTGACGATCGGTACGGCCATCGTGGCCGTGATCCTGTCCAATTTTTCCCGGTAATTTCTTAATCTGACAGAGGCTGTATATGAAAAAACTATTCTCTTGTGGCGGCATCCTGGCTCTGGCCTTGACGCTGATGGCGTTCTCACTCTCCTGGAAAGGTCCCGATCGGCCCAAAATCGTGAGCTGTTCACCCACCTTGACCGAAATCGTCTACGAGCTTGGCGGGGGAGAGCAGGTGATCGGGGCGACCACTTTTTGTTACTTCCCGGAGCAGGTCATCAAGGATAAAGAGAGCGGCCGGGTTGCGGTTGTCGGGGATTATATCCATATTGATTATAAATTGGTAGACGCCCTCAAGCCGGATGTCATCCTGACCGACACCAACATGCAGCGCCATCATGCCGATACGCTGCGGACCCTCGGGTACCACGTGCTGCATTACGAGCCGAATCACCTGGAGGACGTGCTGGCTTGTATACAGGAGATCGGCAAGGCCATCGACCGGGAAGAGAACGCGGCCAAAATGGTGCAGAATATGCGCCAGGAATTCGCGGCGATCCGCCAGGTGAGTGAAACCCTGCCCAAGGTCAACGTTTACATGGAAATCAACCACATGGGACCCTGGACTTTCGGCAGCGACTCGCCGCTGCAGGACCTGATCGAGATTGCCGGGGGTAAAAACGTCTTTGGCGATACCACCACCGGCGTATTTTTGACCAACAACGCCGCCGTCGTCAAACGCAATCCCGACATTATTCTTTCTCCCATCTGGCTGGAGGCGGAATCGGGCGGCTGGAAAGGCATTACCCCGCTCGTCGAGATTTATACGCGGCCCGGCTATGGCGAAACCAATGCGGTCAAGCGCAGCCGTATTTTATACTATGATTCCGCTTTGATGAAGCACTTCGGCCCGCGCCAGGTCCTGGCGACCAAAAAACTCGCCTATCTGCTGCATCCGGATGTTTTCAGCAATCCCCCGGATACGATCCCCTGGGAGCTGGGATGGATCAAATAGGCGGGGCGAAGAGCAGGCCCATCCCATTGCCACCGGGATGGGCCGGTTCATGACCAGTTTTTTTCTTCCGTACTTCCCCCACTAAAGAAAGATTTCTTCCGGCTTCATGCGTATGAATTCTTCGATGGCGAGACCGTCTGCTCCAACCAGCCACTTTGTATCACGCTTGAACTGCCTGGCGAAAAAGGTTAGACCGGGCGGGCTCTCCTTGCGTTGGCCGTTCTTCACTTCGATAGCCGCGATTTTGGTGCCCTTGGCCGACACAAAATCGACCTCATGATTGCGCTCGTTCCAATAGTACAGCCGGTTGGACCTGCCGCGAGTGCGGTTGGCCAAATGTGCACCGGTGACGGACTCCGTGAGTCTCCTTCAACCGGCGCTGCCTTGAACAACCTCTAATAATCACTTAGGCCTGGAGATAGCCGTATTAGTCACACGATTCTAGGTGGACAGGCTCCGGTTTAATAAGGGGTGCAGGAATCTTATTAGCAGTGGTTTTCGAATTTCAGCAGGTGTCATTTTTCTTTTGATTTTCCGGCACTCCTGTGTATATTTCCTGCAAACAGGGGCTGATTTTAACTCGGGGATTCCTATGCCGCGTTCCTATCGCATCATTCTCGCCTTGGTTATTGGCACATCATTCATCCTGACAGCGACGATCTGGTGGCCATGGCTGCTGGACAGAATCAAGGCCAGCAAAGAGGAACTCTCGGCGGTACGGGCTCTGCTTGGCATCCTCGGTACTGTCATCAATGTCGTGACAGGGATTTATCTCTGGATTCGCTATGGCAAAACCAAGCCGTCCAGCCCGCCAGATCATCCGCAAAAAATTACAGTGGTCCATCAACATAAAGAACCCCGAACTCACGCACGTAAGGTTGCAGACCGCGAAGCCTATCTCAATGGATTGATGAAAAGCTGCTGCGATATCTTTCTCAGCGGCATCGACCCCCAATCGGCCGGCGATCCCGACGCCTATATCCACCTCGAAGCGGTCTATACCGCGCTCAACACCTTCGAGAGCGAGAATCTCGATTACAAGACGCTTGAGGCCGGCATACGGCCTGAACGCCAGGCCATCTCCGCGCTGGCGGTTCTCGACAAGCGTGACAAACTGGTTTTGCTTGGCGAACCCGGCAGCGGCAAATCCACCTTTGCGCAGTTTGTCATCAGCTGCATCTGCGGCCAGATGCTGGGAAATGAGCAGATCAACCTGGAGCTGTTGACCGCGCCGGTTCCCGATGAGAAGGGTGAAGATCAGAAGGAGAGACAACCCTGGGACAGCCGGCACACCTTGTTGCCGGTGCGCGTCATCCTGCGCGACCTGATCACCGCCCGGGCGCTGCCTCGCGATCAGAAACTCACGCCGGATCATCTTTTTGCTTTCCTGCGCAGCAATCTCGAAAAAGCCAATCTGGCGGATTACGTTGAGGAGTTGGAGGAGGAACTGCGCACCGAGGGCGGTTATCTCTTTTTCGATGGTCTCGACGAAGTACCCGAAGCCGATGCCCGGCGGCTGCAGATCAAAAAGCTGGTCGAACAAATGGTCACCGCCTATCCCCGCTGCCGTTTCCTGATCACCAGCCGGACCTATGCCTACAAGAATCAGGACTGGAAAATGGACGGTTTTGCCGAAGCGGCTCTGGCGCCCTTCCATCGCGGCCAGATCGTCCGCTTTGTGCAGCGCTGGTATCAGCATGTCGCCATTATACAGCACAAATCGCCGGAGGAGACGGCCGGTCGCGCTGCAGCCCTGCTACAGGCCATCTTCAGCGTTTCGCGCATCGAGGAGCTGGCGCAGCGGCCGCTGCTCCTTACTCTGATCGCCAGCCTGCACGCCTGGCATGGCGGCGAACTGCCCGAAAAAAGGGAACGGCTCTACGCCAACACCATCGATCTTCTGCTCGACCTGTGGGAAAAGCAGCGCGCTCAAAGAGACGAGCAGGGTCGTTACACCGCTTCAGAACCGGCGCTGGCGGAATATCTCAAAACCGATAAATCCAGAATCCGTAGCCTGTTGGAAAAACTGGCCTTCCAGGCTCATGCCGCCGAAATTGATCATTCCGGCACGGCGGATATCCCGGAAGCGGATCTGCTCGCCGGGTTGAAGACCATCAGCGAAGAAAAGGACTGGAATATAACCCTGTTGATCAAGTTTTTGCAGAATCGCGCCGGCATCCTCATCCCGCGCGCACCGGGCGTCTATTCCTTTCCGCACCGTTCGATCCAGGAGTACCTCGCCGCATGCTGGCTCACCGGGGGGGAGGTTCAATATCCCGGTACGCTGGTCGGACTTTCCACAGCGGATCCGGATCGCTGGCGCGAGGTGCTGCTGCTGGCCGCAGCCAAGGTGAAGACAGGCCAGGGAGATGCCGACTGGGAACTGGCCGCAGCCCTCTGTCCCCGGCCTGTTGCGGATGATGCAGAAAGTGCACAGCTATGGGGCGCTCATCTGGCCGGGCTGGTGCTGCGGGAAACCCGGCAGGGGGAGATGGTAAAGAGGTGGCACGAGGAGAGGCGCGACCGCATCCGCGATGCCGGCTTGCTGCTCATCCGGCGGCAGGATTTCCCTGCCCGCGAGCGCGCTCTGGCCGGCCTGACGCTGGCCGGCTTGGGCGACCCGCGGCCGGAAGTGGGGGATGTCGATGCGATGCAGTTCTGCCTGGTGCCCGGCGGGCCGTTTAAAATGGGCGGAGATCGGTATGATGATGAGAAGCCAATCCATACATGCGTATTGCTTGACAAGGAGTATTGGCTGGCGCGCTATCCGGTCACAGTGGCGCAATTCCGCAGGTTCGTCGAGAGCAATCACCATTTTAAGTTGAGCGATTCACGCTGCTTGTCGGACCCTGCCAATCATCCGGTGAGCTGGGTCAGCTGGCATGAGGCCCTGGCTTTCTGCCGCTGGCTGGAGGCGCGCTGGCGGAAGGAAAAGTGGCTTCCCGATGATCTGCAGGTCACGCTGCCCTCGGAGGCGGAATGGGAGAAGGCCGCGCGCGGCGGACTGGAAATTCCGTCTGCACTGGATCGCCGTATATGCACCATTGCCCATCTGGACCCCAGAAAGCCACCACTTGAAAAGAACCTGCTGCAGGGGCGCGAATATCCCTGGGGGATGGAGCCGGATCCGGAACGGGCGAATTATGATAATACTGGAATCAATACTACCAGCGCGGTGGGCTGTTTTCCGGGAGGCACATGCCCTTATGGCTGCGAGGAGATGAGCGGCAATGTCTGGGAGTGGACAAGATCGCTAAATGAATCTTATCCCTACCAACCCGGAGATGGCCGGGAGGATTTGCAAAGCGATCGGGCCCGTGTGTTGCGCGGCGGCTCGTGGGACGATGATCGGACCTACGTGCGCTGCGCCCTCCGCTTCGGGTTCAATCCCGGAGACGGGGCCGACAATATCGGTTTTCGGGTTGTTCTGTCCCCACGTTCTTGATTTTCTGAACTCTGATTTCTCTGAACTCTGGACCGAATTTTTAGGGTATTTTTTATGCAGCAGATGCCGATTTTCAGCCGGACTTTTGATCTGTTGACCTGGCTTTTGCCGGCGACCAATAATTTCCCCAGATCACAGCGCCATGCCTTCACCCACCGCATACTGAATGCCGCCTTTGACCTGCGCGAGCGGCTGGAGGAGGCCAATTTCCGTACCGGATCCGCCCGCCGGCAGAAGCTCATCGAAGCCGATGAATCCTTGGCGCATCTCCGGCTCTATATCCGGCTGGCCGCGCAATGGCAATGGCTCAGTGCCGGACAATATGAACACGTGGCGAAAATGGTTGATGAGGTTGGCAGGCTTTTAGGCGGCTGGAAGAAAGCATCGTCAGAATGATCTTTCCCCTTTTCCGGACAGTATTATGCTGCTCGGAAAAGGGGCAGGTTCAAAAGGACCGTGTGTTGCGCGGCGGCTCGTGGAACAATAATCAGAACAACGTGCGCTGCGCCAACCGCAACAGGAACAATCCCGGAAACAGGAACGACAATATCGGTTTTCGGGTTGTTCTGTCCCCACGTTTTTCATTCGCTGGCATTGTCCGGCGGAATACCATCTTCCGGATCGAGGCGAAAAATGGCGGAGCCTGTTCCTGGCTGTGCGGGCTTGTGCCGTACAGGCGAATATCAACTGTCCCGCCTCCTCGGCCTTGCGCCCTGAGGCGGGGCATTATTCCCTATGTTTACTCAACTATTGCAGTGGCAAAATCTGTTGCTTGCCTTTCACCGGGCGGCCAAAGGCAAGCGCGGCCAACCGGAAGTAGCGGAATTCGAATACCGCCTGGAGGAGAACCTGTTATCTCTTCAGCGGGAGCTTGCCAATTTTTTCTATCGACCAGGCCGGTATCGCAGTTTCCCGATCCATGAGCCCAAATCCCGGTTGATCAGCGCAGCCTCTTTCCGCGATCGGGTTGTCCATCATGCCCTCTGCAATCTCATCGAACCGGTTTTTGACCGCTCCTTCATCCACGATAGTTACGCCAATCGCCTCAACAAAGGGACCCACAGGGCGCTCAACCGCTGTCAACAGTTTGCCAGGCGCTATAAGTATGTTCTATCATGTGATATTGTGCAGTTTTTCCCCGCCATCGATCATGCAATTCTCCTTAAAACCTTAAAGCGTAAAATCAATGATCGACGTATCATTTGGCTCATTCAAACTATCCTCAAGAGCGGCGCGGACATTCTTTCAGAGCGCTATGATATGGTCTATTTCCCGGGAGATGACCTCTTTGCCGCGTTGCGCCCGCGAGGGTTGCTTATCGGCAACCTGACCAGCCAATTCTGGGCGAATGTCTATCTCAATCCCTTCGACCATTTTGTCAAGCGCGAACTGCGCTGTCCGGCTTATCTGCGTTACGTGGATGATTTTCTTTTATTCGCCAAGGACAAAACAAGTCTTTGGGGAATGCTGGAAAGAATTGAACTATTTCTCATGAAATACCGGTTGACCATTCATCCAGGCAGTCATCCCCGGCCGGTCGCGGAGGGCATTTCCTTTCTGGGATTTATCGTTTATCCTCAGCGGCGCCGTTTGAAACGGCGAAAGGTAGTACATTTTCAACGCCGACTCAAGCGGTTGATCGCAGATTATCAAACAGGTATTATCGATAGGGAAAAGCTGGATGCCAGCGTGCAGGGATGGATCAATCATGCGCGCTATGGGAATACGGAAGGTCTACAGAAAAAAGTCTTATCGCATTACTATAGCCTTGAGTAGCCTGCTGGCGTGTGCCGGGTCTTTACCCGCGACCAAGCTGATAGTATAGCACTGTGCTCCTGCAGACCGACTTTAGGAAGAATTAGTGGAAAAAGCTCATGGTAGATGATGCATCTCGCCAGAGACTCGCAACTTTGTCGCAGCAGATCAGGCGAAGCGCTGCCCAATATAAATAGCGAGCGTCGTTGTCGGGTCGATCGACCAGCACACGGAACTCGCAGAACTAACCCGGCAGCCGCTGTATCTCATCAATCACGCCAAGGCCTTTGAGTCATTTCAGAGCCAACATGGGGTCAGATACGCTTGCCAGGACTTCCGGATTCTCTAGATCAAAGAATGCGGCACCTGCGGCTTTCTGCTCGGCCACCTGGCGCGCCAGTGTTATGTTACCGACCTGGCGGGCACCAATTATGCCGACAACCGGATGGGATTCGAGCAAATGCCTGACTTGTTTGATTTGTTCAGTGCGGATGATCAACCGGTACAGTCCTTGAAAAATGAAAGACACAATATTAGTATTTAATGACAATAAATAATTAAGTATAATATAATTATTTTAATTATGTTTAACTGTTACCTCATTGGGATGCAGGAGATAATGAGTTATGGCAGAAAAAAATCACGTATGCAGTATTTGCGGAGAAGCCCTGGAGGACCCGGAATTCACGGCTATCTATCCCAACTTTGTCTGCAGGGCGTGTGACGAGAAGGCGGTCACTGTTCAGGGCAAACTGCCCTGCCATTTCAGCGATGCAGATGATGGCGATAATCCTGTGTTTATCGATGGCAGGAAATGCTGGAGACGTTACCGTTTCGGCGGATATATTACCATGTTGGATGACCTGGACTGTCAGACACTCGACGAGTTCTATGCCAGGCATAAATGAAACTGATCGGTAACCGATCGATTGCGGTTTTCTGAATTGCAGAGATTTTCTTGCTATACCCACCAGCCCTTTTTCTCAAACTTCCACATCCAGGTTCGATCCTGCCGCGATATCGTCTGATTCTTTATTTTTTATTACATTTAACTTGATTTTTCTGACCTGTTTGGCTAATTTGGATTCAAGCTGAAAGCGGCATGACCCGTCCGAATGGTCCAGAGATGCAAAGAGGGACATTGCATGAGCACTCCCCGCGAGAGGATGCGTGAAGCGATGGAGTTGGGAACTCCGGCACGTGTCCCTTTGATGTGTCAGCTCAGCATCGGACACATGCTGCTGCAGCTCGACGTTTCACCGCTCGAGTTTTGGCACGACGCCGATCTCTTTGCAGAGGGACTCTGCCGCCTGCGGGAGATCTATCAGTTCGATGGCGTGCTGGTTAGTCTGCACGGCCACGACCCGGACTGGAGATCGGGCATCAGATCCCGGAAAGAAACGCCCTCCGGTGAAGAGGTAACCTGGGAGGACGGCACCACCCTTCGCTATCTCTCTGATGACCTTCCCCAACCGGTCGTCGATGAACGATCACCCGGGCTTTCCGCAAGCGCGGCGCTCGATTTGCTCCCCCCAAGGCTTACCTTCATTCCCGTCTCGCAAGGCCTCAGATTCCGCATCCATCCGGAGCACAAGTTTGATATCTTCCGCAAGGTCAGAAACCGCCTCGGGGACGCCTTCTCGCTGCATGGGGAAATCACCTCTCCGTTCGACTACTTCCTCGATCTTCTCGGCCACCAATCGGGATTGCTCAGCCTTCTGCTCGAGCCCGAGCCGTCAAAGGAAATCCTGCGCTGGTACACCGGACTGATCAAGGAGCTTGCGGTGGAGATGTGTTCGGCGGGGATCGATGCGATCAAGGTCTCTTCGCCCTTCGCCGGGTCGGGATTCATCTCGCCGGAGATGTATCGTGAGTTCGTGCTCCCTTTCGAGGGCGACATCGCCCGTGCGGTGCGCAGCCGCGGCATCCCGATCTACACCCATACCTGCGGCGCGATCTCCGACCGCCTGGAGATGCTCTTTGCGGCCGGGGTCAGCGGCATAGAGTGCCTTGATCCGCCTCCGCTCGGAAATGTCGAGCTCGCAGATGCCAAGCGCCGGATCGGCGCCCGCGGATTCATCAAGGGCAACATCGACTCCGTCAACACCCTTCTCCTCGGCTCCAGTGCGCAGATCCTTCAGGATGCCCGGCAGCGCATCGAGACCGGCAAGCAGGGTGGAGGGTTCATCCTGAGCACGGCCTGCTCGGTTGCGCCGTATGTCGAGCGTGAGAAACTCCAGTTATTGCATGAAGCGGTCGATCGCTGGGGATAACCAGCAGCAAAGAGGAACACCGTATGGCTCATCTCACTTCGCGTTCCGCCTACCGGAATCTGGTTGAACGCCTGAACCGGTTCCCGCAAGGGGCTCCGCCGTCGCAGCTTCTCGATAAAATCCTGCAGCTGCTCTTCACCGAGAAGGAGGCGCAGCTGGTCGCCCTTCTCCCTATCAAGCCCTTCCGGGCGGCCGCTGCGGCCCGCCTGTGGAAAATGCCGCTCGCCGAGAGCCGGGCGATCCTTGACCGGCTGGCGGACAAGGGGATCGTGCTCGATGTGGACAAGAACGGCGAGCCGATCTACACCCTGCCCCCGCCGATGGCGGGATTCTTCGAGTTTTCGATGATGCGGGTGCGGACGGATGTCGATCAGAAGGTACTGGCGGAACTCTTCTATCAGTATCTCAATGTGGAAGAGGAGTTCATCAAGGCGCTCTTTACGGATGGGCAGACGCAGCTGGGACGGACCTTTGTCCACGAGCCGGCGCTTCCTCCGGAAATCTCCCTGCATGTGCTCGAGTACGAGCGCGCCAGCGAGGTCATACGCAGCGCCCGATTCCGGGCGGTGGGTGTCTGCTACTGCCGTCACAAGATGCAGCATCTGGGAAAGGCCTGCAGCGCCCCGCTCGACATCTGCCTGACCTTCAACGGCCCGGCCGAGTCCCTGATCAAGCATAACGTAGCCCGGGCCATCGATGTCCAGGAGGGGCTCGACCTTCTCCAGCAGGCCTATGACCACAAGCTGGTTCAGTTCGGTGAGAATGTCCGGGAATCGGTCGGATTCATCTGCAACTGCTGCGGATGCTGCTGCGAAGCGATGCTCGCGGCCAAACGGTTTGGAGCGCTGCACCCGGTGCATACGACCAACTATATTCCGGAGATCGTGGAGAGTACGTGTACGGGATGCGGCAAGTGCGTGGAGGTCTGTCCGGTTGAAGCGATGGCCCTGGTCTCAGCCGGAGATCCGCTCCGCAAGAAGAAAAAGAAAGCGCGTCTCGAAGAGGAGATCTGTCTCGGATGCGGGGTGTGCGTCCGGGCCTGCCCGGAAGAAAGCCTTCAGTTGAAGGCCAGGGTCTCCCGGGTGATCACCCCGCTCAATTCCACCCACCGTGCGGTCATCATGGCCGTCGAGCGGGGCAAGCTGCAAAACCTGATCTTCGATCAGGGCGCGCTGCAAAGCCATCGGGCGATGGCCGCGATACTTGGCGTGCTGCTCAAAGCCCCCCCAATCAAGCAGGCCATGGCCAGTGAGCAGATCAAGTCGAGGTATTTTGAGTGGCTGGTGTCCAGGCGCAAGAACTGAGCATTCTGCAATTCCGCTGTGAACGGCTGTGCTACCGGCGGTTCGGGTTATACCGCACCGGCTTACCGGCCACCCGTTCGATCGGATCATTGACATAGACCTTGCCAAGTCCGATCGCTGAGGTGAAGGTTCCCCCTTTTCTGTCCTCGCTGATCCCGTCTGAATACCCCAAATCCACCGGTATCTTGCCACGACCGCCCTGCGCGTCAATGACAAAGGTGGGGCGCAAAAAGCCGGTGGTCGCGCCGCAGAGGTCCCGGCAGATCTCCTTGCCTCTGTAGACCTCGGTGCGGAAGTGGCCGGTTCCCTCGACCAGATCGGCATAATAGAGATAGTAAGGCTTGACGCCCATGCGGCCGAGGCCGTGCATCAGCTCACGCATGATATCGGTATCGTCGTTGACCCCCTTGAGGAGCACCGTCTGACAGCCGATGGGAATGCCCAGATCCCGCAAGCATTTGACCGCCTGATAGCTCTGATCGGTGATCTCGTTGGGATGATTGAAATGGGTGTTGATGAAGAGCTGGGGCTCTTTCAGTGATTTGGGCGTATGACTCTTGAGCATATCGAGGAATTCCTGGTCCTCGTAGATCCGCATCGGCCAGACGCAGGGGACCCGCGTACCGATGCGGATGATGTCCAGGTGTTTGATCTCCCTCAGCTTGCCGAGAATCTCATCCAGTTTCTTGTTGGCCAGCAACAGGGGATCGCCGCCGGAGATGAGGACATCGCGGATGTCATCATGCGCGGCGATATACTCGATTCCCTTGTTGATCTCTTCGCTGGAGACATTCTTGTGTTCATCGCCCACCTTGCGCTTGCGCGTGCAGAAACGGCAATACATCGCGCACTCGATCGAAACGAAGAGCAGGACACGGTCCGGATAGCGGTGAATAATGGTCCTGGGGCCGCCCAGAGGGATATCGCCCTCTTCATCGAGGGGATCTTCGCTGAGATCCATGTAATGCACCAGCTCCTCGACATCCGGCACCGCCTGTTTCCAGATGCCGTCGTTCATTTTTTCGATGAGGCCGAGGTAATAGGTGTTGATCCGCATCGGATATTTCGCGATGACATCCCGGAGGCGGGGATCGACCCGCGCCTTTTGATCGGTGAGCCATTTTTCGAGGTCTTCGTAGCTTTTCAATGAATTTTTAAGGATCTCTTTGTACGCCATGGTACTTCTCCGGTAAAGGACAGTTTTCAGGTGAACCGCTTCCACGGACGGATGGGCCGCTGAGGCCTCCTGATGTTATATACGATCGCCGGCGTATCTTTCGCCACGCGATCCGGCATCCGAAATCATTCAGGTTGGTCTTGCATCCCTCAATGCCAGACCGCCGAGGGACGTTTCGCGGTATTGGCTTTGCAGGCTGATCCCGGTTTCATACATGGTTTTCACCACTTCATCAAAGCTGATCCGGTGACGGCCGTCGGACATGAGGGCATAGGTGTTGTGGGCCAGGGCGCGCTGTGCGCCGAAGGCATTTCTTTCGATACAGGGTATTTGCACCAGTCCTTCCACCGGATCACAGGTTAATCCGAGGTGATGTTCCAGGCCCATTTCCGCGGCGTATTCGATCTGAGTGATGGTACCGCCCATGATTTGTGCTGCGGCAGCGGAAGCCATCGCACAGGCCGTACCCACTTCCCCCTGGCATCCCACCTCAGCCCCGGAGATGGAGGCATTGGCTTTCACCAGGCTGCCTATCAATCCGGCAGTGGACAAGGCTTTGAGAATAACCTCCCTCTCTGTCTTGTACACTTTTTTATGGTAGTACAGCACAGCAGGCAAAACTCCACTTGCACCGCAGGTGGGAGCCGTTACAATTACCCCTCCAGCTGCATTTTCTTCGGATACAGCGAGGGCATAAGCAAAGATCTGCGCTCTGCGCCTGAAAGGCCCGGAATACTGATCTGCTTTTGCCTTGAATTGACGAGCTTTGCGGGGGAGTTTCAAACTGCCGGGCAAAATGCCATCCGAAATCAGGCCGCGACGAATGCTCTCCTGCATCGCATCCCAGATGTGTTTTAAAAAATCCCAGATTTCCGGACCTTCGACTTTCTCGACATATTCCCAGAATTTCAGTCCGTTATGAAGACAGTATTCCAGAATCGAATTCATGGTGGTATGCGGATAGATCGGAACGGTTTCCAGACCAGAGGTATCATCCACCACGGCGCCTCCCCCCACACTGTAGGCTATCCAGCGATCAATCAAGGATCCGGCCTGGTCAAATGCTGTAAATTCCATGGCGTTGGGGTGCCTGGGCAGAAAAATGCCGGGTTCCCATTTGATTTCCGCCCTCCGGCCGGAAAAAACGTTGTGAATGACCAGATCCGTCAAGTGCCCTTTGCCAGTGGCTGCCAGGCTGCCGAACAAGGTAATGTTGAAATGGTCAGCCTGGCTGTTTTTTCCGAGAAACCGTTCAGCGGCCTTCCGTGGTCCCATGGTATGGCTGCTTGAAGGCCCATGTCCGATTTTGTATATCTCTTTGATCGATTCCATCATGATGGTAGAAAGCTTGATTTTGCTGGGGTTGAAAAAATGAATGACACCAGAAGACAAGATCTTACAGAGAGTCAAAAAACGAGGCATCCATTATTGGTTATGCGCCTGATACCCGGCGTTTTCCCCATTATTAGCAGAGCCCAGCCCTCTGCTGCGCCCACATTGTTACCAACCTGCCGGAAAATTAGCCAACATAAACCTGAAAAGCAAATAAAATCCCCAAGCATGTCAACAGGCCATTCCCGGCTGGATCGACCTGCGCAGAGATTAAGAAAGGATTTTTTAGCCAAATAAAACCTCGGGAAAAACCGGGTTGACAAGTGTCCGCAAATGGGCAAAATGGCGGCGTTTGATAAAGAAAGAGTTCCGTATTACCAGAACTCTCTCATGAATTTTATTACTTCATCTTGGCGGGGCCGACGGATCTCGAGCCCACGGCCTCTGGCTTGACAGGCCAGGAACAGTGGGCTAGAAATTGGCCTAACTTATTGATTATTTGTACGGGTTGAAAAATACTGGCCTAAAGTTGGGCTAATTGAATCTCGGTGGATTTCACGCGAGAAATACTTGTTAGGAGTGGTTGACAATAAATTACAGTTACAGGCGATGAAGTGAAGGTGACTTTATATCATTCGTCCTTCTCTGATTGCTGCGCGAGTTGATCCTGCAGCGATAGGGCCTGGTTATATACCTTTTTGCACTTTTCCTTGGTTTTCAGATCCTGATTGACTAATTTCCGGGCATCGAGTGGGCGATGAGGGGGCCGGGCAAGGGCTTGGCGCTATGAAAATGGGGTATCAGGCGCTTAACCGAGGACGATTTCCTCAGTTTTTTGCCCCCTAGCAAAATCAAATTTCCTGTCAGCCTTCGCCACACCACCATAGACCGGATCAAACAGCACCGCATGGAATGCGGTTACAAATTCAGGTTCACCTCTTTCAAAGCGGACGCGAACCGGTCCCTGGTGACCGTCGCCAATTTCGACGCTTGGATCTGCGTCAACGGCGTGCGATCCTCCGAATACCGCAAGTTTGTCCAGCCCGGCGAGGAACGCCGGTTCGAGGTCAGGAGCGGTGGAATAAATCCGAAATTGACGATCGAAAGCGACAGCCTGGTGCCGGGCCAGGTCATTTAATTCGAAGCGGATTTGAAATAATCGGCTTACCCTCCGGGAGGGTGCCTGACTGGACTCCCCCACCCTCCTGGAGGGTGTTCAAATTTTTACGGAGATATGATGATGCATTGGAAGATGCTTGCGACTTTACTCGTGGCCGCCGGCTTGTTCGGGCAAACCCCGCCGAACGGGGGCACCACACCCGATAAGCCGATGACGGATTCGTCCTCCACAATCCGCAACGGACGCCTCATCGACGAGATCCGGGCCTTTAATACCGGAGTGGCCGTGTGGTGGACCGGCGCCAACGGTTGGCTGATCAAGTCCGGCGATTGCCTGATGGGAACCGATCTCTGCTTGGAGCAGAGCGACCGCGAGATTCCCTCCCCGGTGTCGGCCGAAGAACTGGCTCCGGATATCGACATCCTTTTCATCACGCACGAACACGGGGACCATTTCGAGCCGGAGACGGCGAGAATCCTCGCCCGGAAATCCGATTGCCTTTTCGTCCTCCCCCGGAATTGCCTGCCCGCTGCGCGTGAGTTCGGCATCCCGGAAAAGCGCATCCGGGTGGCTGTTCCTAGGACGCCTTTCTCCCTTACGGGAGTGGAGGTCCTCCCTATGCGCGCCATTCACGGGAACCCGCGTTTCGCCGTTTTCGTCGACGCCAACTTGGAGGACTGCGGATATATGATCACAACCGGTGGCACGAGTCTCCTCCAGCCCGGGGACACGGTTCTCTTGGAGGACCATCTTTTTCTCAAGCATGTGGACGTGCTTTTTGTCTCCCCCACCGAACACAACACGGCCGTCGACAGGTCGGTGATCCTCATCAACGAACTCGGACCGGATTTCATCTTTCCCCAGCACCGCGACACGTTCCACGTCACGTCGGAAAACCGCTACTGGACCACGGCCTGGACCCATGAGGTCAGAACCCTTCTCTCCAAGCCCCTCCAGGAGCGCTATCATATTCTCGAGATGGGCGGGGGAATGGTGATTCGGGCGGCCCGTTGACTTTACGCGTTCCAACGTCTGTATGCGATCCAAAGGCGCTGTAAGGCTAACCGGTGCCAGCACACAATTTCTGGCCTAATACTATCGGCTGGTCACTTCCACGTCCATCACTGAAAGGACCGGCCTTTCAAAACCTGGTGGAAGATTTTCCCTATCGCAACAGCATCAACTTCACCACATCCCCGGTCACCGGTGTAGCGATCCGGCAAAAATAGAGGCCGGAGGACTGACCGGATCCATCCCACACCAGGGTATGCAAACCAGCCTGCTGAGCACCCAATTCACGCTGCACCACCAGCTGACCGCGGGTGTTGTAAATGCTCATCGTCACCTCAGCCGCCTCCGGCAGAGCATAAGAGAGGATCGTTGCGCCATTGAAGGGATTGGGATGATTGGTGAAAACTCGAAATTCCGATACCATCCCGACAGGCTCCGCTTCCTCCCACTCCACGGCCAGTTCGCGTCCACTCTTGTCCGCGCATCTAAAGTCCGTCACAACAACATGCGCCTTGTGCTCAAAACACAGCTCCGCCAGTTTTCCCGAACCGCTGGCACCGGCATAATCACCATAGCTAAAGGCAGCCACGACCACATTCCGGACAGAATCGTGCGATGGCGGCAGGGCTACTGCCGTGTTGCCGCTGCTACTGAGAAAATCTCCGAGCACCATTTCCTTCAAGCCGGTTCCATCGGTCTGCAGCGCCATCTGAAACGCCGCCAATTCCGATGCCCCGTCGGCCCAGATTTCATATTTCTCGGGCGCCGCATGGATGATTTTAACTTTGATGGGCGCTGCCTCAGCCATGGCCCTCTTCATCTTCTCTGCTGCAGGAACCGGCTTGTTCCACCACGACGCCACCAGCTGAATGTCGAAAATATCGATATATCCGTCGGAATTGACATCATAGGCTGCCAAAAAGTTCGCGCTGGATCGGGTGCTGCCCCAACGGCTGGCGACCAGCTGGATATCGATGATATCCACATCGTGATCGCGGTCTACATCAGCCCAAAAACTGGAGGGTGCCGAAAGCGTCAGAATCAGATCCCCGTATGAAAAGGGTCCATAGGCCCAGTTATTGCCGCCAATAATACTCGGCAGTTTCGCGGCTGTCTCCTGCGGCCAGGTGCCGCTGAACTGGCCGTTGCCGCCGTCATAGACGTACAGCAGGAATCCCATTTCGGAAAAGGGCAAATAATTAAATGGCGCCGTCCGCAGATCAAAGGTGATTTCGGTTTGCACATGCCCACTGCTCGCGGAGATGCCCTGGGTGATGCCGGAGAGGACCACGGCGCCCTCCAGAGAAAGCTTGTCCGGCCATTTGCCATGCGCGGGCAGGAATCGGTTTTTAGCCGAACCATTATCCCAATAGACCTGAATAAGACCTTCTGATCGGGAATCGCCTGACCATTCGCGATCCATATCGCGATCGAAAAAGATGCCGACGGCATCCCAGCTATCCAGCTGCGGATTCTTTTGATCGTCCACCGCAAGATACAACCGGTTCTGGTCGTTCTGGACATAGAGCCGAACCACACCGGTCAATCCAGGATAAAGCGCGTCCACCACTCGCGCCTGACTCCACTCCGCCGCATGGATAACGCCGTCCACTACCGGGGCCGTGCTGGCAAATGTCGACTGAATAACATAGCCATTCTCGAGCGCTTTCGCGCTGGCGGTTGCTGAAAAGCCGCTGACGCTTTTATTATAAACGGACTGGATCTTGTAAAAAAAAGTTATTCCCGAACTCGCCGTCTCGTCGCGATAATAACAGTTTTTGATCGATTGAGCCACCCGGGAATATGCACCGGAAGAGGAGGTGCTGCGATAGACATCGTAGCCGAGAAGCGTATCCGAAGAAACCGGCTTCCAGGCCAACGGAATCAGACGGGAGTAGCCATCCAATGCGACCACCGTCGAAGGGGGAGCCATCATCTCGGTGGATTGGCAGCCGTTTGCCACCAGAGTGCCATCGACGGGCAGAATCGAGGCAATCCCGTGCGGCGGTGAATCCTGCGAGACCTGGGCCTTTAGTGCGCCTGAGATGGCCAGGATCATTACAAGAACAGCCTTGTGTTTCATCTCAATCTTCTTTCCTTTGCGTGCGCAAAACCCTAGTGGATGATAACCATCTTTTTCGACAGTGTCTGCTGGCCCGATTTCAAGACGCAGATGTAAACGCCGCTGCCAACCGTACGTCCGTTCTCATCCATTCCATCCCAGTCGACGGTATAGGCGCCGGGCGATTTTTCACCCTTGAACAGAATGCGGATCATCTGCCCCGTAATACTGTAGACGATCAGACTGGACTTATCCTTCCTGTCGATAGAAAACTGGATGGACGTGCGCGGATTAAAAGGATTGGGATAATTCTGCTGCAGGGCAAATTCATGCACCGGCTCGACTCTGTAATGCAAATCCGTTCGTAGAGAATCGACCGTAACAGAGCTGCCATAGCGATCGCTGATTTTCAGACTGCGGACGGTGAAGGGGGGCATTGGGCCTGTGAAGGTGATGGTGGCGAGGCTGCCGGATCCCTCAACGCCCTTGTTTGCGCCGTAGCTATAGGCGCCGATGGTGATCTCTTTTTTCTGATCGCCGTAAAGCGGGCCCAGTGCGACCGCCGAATTGCCCGATGCGGTCAATAAATTGCCGGGTGCAATGCCCGTCACGGTCATGGAGAGAGGAACGGTGAGGCGCATTTCGAAAGCGCCCAATTCGCGGGCGTTCTCGGCCAGAAGGTTAAAGCTGTTCGCAGAGGCTTTTTGCAGAAAGATCTGGACAGCCTGCGTGCTCGATGGCGCATCCGGCACCTGCATCAGATTTTGCGCCGGAATGGCCTGTTTCCACCAGGAGGCAATTAACTGCACATCAAAGACATCGATGTCTCCGTCGCCGAGTCCGCCGCGGTCGACATCACAGCTGGCCATGTATGCCGCTTCGCCTCTGGCGCTGGTCCAGTGTGCCGCCGCCTGTTGTGCATCAGCCTCATTGAGGGCGTTGTTGCCGTCGACGTCCGCCCAAAATCGCCCCGTTACCGTGATGTTGTTGCTCTCCAGCAACACCGGCACTTTTTGGCCGTTCGAATCACTCACCTTGGCGTCGCTCAGCTGGATGGCCGCTGTGCCTCGGGCCACTCCCTTGCAGACAACCTTGGCGATGATGCCGCTTCCGGAGAGACCAGGTGCCGTACCGACGCTGTAGGCCCCGAATGTAATCCGGCCCTCCCGCTGGTATAATTGGGGGCCCAGGGCGTAAAAAGTCCGTCCGGCATTGCTGATAAACGGCCCCAATCGTACGTCCGCTGCATTTTCAATGGCGACGACATTCCGGTCAAAGAACAGAATGAATTCAAAACCTGAGAAATCCACAGCATTCTCGACCTTGATGAACAGGGTATCCGTCTGGCCCACCTGGATCGCTCTTTGCTGAACATCCACTTTCATCTTTTTGTTCAGTGGCGGCGGAGGCGTCGGCGGCGTCATAACGTCGCCGGCGGAGGGCCCTGCGGGCGGCGGTGTATTGTCGATGAGCGGTTCGGCATCCTCGTTATCACCGATGCCATCGCCATCGCTGTCCAACACAGTGGAAACCTGAATGGAAATGGACGCGTCACTCCGGTTGCCATCACTGTCTCGCACGGTGAGGGTGATCAGGTGGTTCCCGGGAGTCAGACTGTCAGCGGACGCCGTGGAGCCTTTGCCCAACGGCCCGTCGATGCTGGATGACCAGGAAAAGGCATCCTCCGGCAGGGAGGGGTCTTCAAAATCGAATCCGTTACCGGAAAAAACAACCCGCCTGTTTCTATAGAACCGGGCCCCATTATCCGGAGAACTGATGAATATGGCAGGTGCCTTTTTGCCCAGGGTAAAAATATTATCGGAGACATCTTCGGTCGTATTAACGCCATCGCAGGCGAGCACCTTGATGAGGCCATCGCTGCTGCCGCCCGATTGTTCCGTGTTCCAGACATAATGGTTCCCCTCGACAAACATGGCCAGCACATCCCATGTCTTACCGCCATCCCGGCTGTAGAGCAAATTGAAGGTGAGCGGATCGTTATCCGCATCGGCCGCGATCCAGTTGATATTCTCTCGCGGCCCCAGGATTTCGCCGCCGTTGGGATAGGTCAAGGTCACCTGTGGCTTGTGGGCGGAAATGGAGATGGTGTGCAGCACCTCGGCGTCCTTTTTGATGACGATGCGGTTGGTGTTCGGATCATCCGGAATGACTTCGGCAAAATTGGCCAGGCCGGTTATGGGATCGACCGGATCCGACGGCACCGGATCGAAATATCGGATGTAGAGAACGCCGCCGCCCGCATTCTGCAATTCAATGCTGCAGGCACCCTGGTCTGGCGACCCCTCATCCGCGAAAGCCAGCGTGCGGCGCTCGCACTTGAGAAAGGAGATGTGGTTGTTCTGATCGATGCCGCCGGTAATGAAGAAATAGGCACCCATGGACTGGGCAACAGGCCTGGTCAGCGAGGCCGCCTCCTGCGACCACGAATCCAGGAGCTTTTTATACATATAGGCCGAAATCCACTCCCCATAATTGGTGTCATTTTTGCACGGCGAGTAACTCATAACATCATAATAATGATCGCGGTCCAGGATTTTCGTCCCATCCCAGCCATCGGCATCGATCAGGCCCAGATCACTGCCATGCTGCGGGTAGTCCTCATAATAGGGTCCATCGGTGCCGCAATTGTCGCGTACATGCGCCGCGCGCCGCAGTCCGTTATTCCAGACGCCTGTCAGCATATGGCCAACCTCGTGCGCCATGGTTTCTCCGCCCACGGTTTTCTTCACAGTCCAGTTCAGTCCATTGCGGCAGCCCCAGGCTTCATTGCGATATCCCCAGCCCTTGGATTTCCCGGTGGCATCTTTGCAGTCGAGCAACCAGCCGCACGGCGCTACTTCCCGGCAAACCAAACCATAGTATTTAGTATGCGGTGGGTCATCGATTAAGGTTTCCTGCAGCCACAAGTCAGTGACCAGCCGGGTGCCATTGGTGCTGCTCTCCGTCGGGTCGTAGGTGATCATGTCATCGGGCCGTTTTATCAAATTGATGCGGGCAAGGGGATAAATCCGTTCGACATATTTGACGGTGGCTTTGATATCTTCCATGCTCACCGGCGCGCAGGGGCTGTAGCTATCGACGTAGACGTTGGCGCAGGCGTAAACCGGCACAATCTTGAGGGTCAAATCCAGCGGCGGCTGAAAATGCAGTTGGATGCGCTGTGTCGTGACGAAATAGGTATCGCCGTTGGGCAGCTTGCAGGCGACGTACAGATTGAGATAGGGCGGCTTGTCAAAGATCCAGCTCCCCGGAATCGTGAAATTCAGCGTATGGGAGAGCTGCCGGGGATCGTATTCGGAGCGCGCCGGAACCTTGATCTGATTATCGAAAGGATAGACCCGATTGGGCTGAAGAATGCCATTATTATAGATATTCATCGGCAAGCCATTTTCGTACTCGAAGCGGATATAGCCCGAAGCGGCGATGACAATCCCCGCCGGCTGATCGGAATCGAGATGGACGCGGACCAGCGTGGCTTTGCCGGCGATCAACGGCACGCTGTTGGCTTCATCCTGCACCACCTGGACGAGTTCGACACGGCGCACCAGGATGTTGGTGGGACACGCATCACCGATGCCGTCATGATTGCTGTCCTTCTGATCCGGATTGGGAGTCAGCGGGCAATTGTCACAGAGATCGCCAACACCGTCCTTATCACTATCATCCTGAGCCTTATTATAGATCTGTGGACAGTTATCCAATGAATTGGAGATGCCGTCGCCATCGACATCGGGATCGCAGGCGTCGCCGATGCCGTCACCGTCGAGGTCTTTTTGATCGGCATTGGCAACACTCGGGCAATTGTCGCAGGCATTGCCCAATCCGTCCTTGTCGTCATCTTTTTGATCGGGATTAGCCTTGTCCGGACAGTTGTCGCAGAGGTCGCCCTTGCCGTCGGCGTCCTTATCTCGCTGATCGGGATTGTTTTGGGAAGGACAGTTGTCGCAGGCATCTCCCAGATGGTCCTTATCGGTATCAACCTGATCGCTATTGGACTTGTCGGGACAATTATCGCAGACATCGCCGACGCCGTCGTGATCCACGTCCGACTGATTGCTGTTCTTGGCGTCCGGACAGTTATCGACGCTGTTGGCTATTCCATCCCCATCGGAATCGGCCACCTGGGCATATTTGGTGACGAGGACATCGGTGTTGGCCTGGCTGGGCGGTGCATTGACGGAACCCACATTGCTGGTCACGTAGAGATAATTGCCGGCATCCAGATCGAGAGCCTTGACAGACCCGTCCAGGTCGTTCACTTCCCAAATGGGCGCGCCATCCGTACGATTCATTTTACGCAGCGAATGATCGATCGAGAGGATGATATTGCTCGAGCTGTCGAGAATCATCTCCCCCGGTTTGCCCGTGAAAAGCTGCACCCACTGCTGGGTGCCTGAACCATTGAACACCACCACAAAGCCTTTGTCTGGAAAAATCGGAGAATCGGAGGCGAAGCCGGCAATGAAAACGGAACCGGAGGCGTCGACGCTCATTTGCAGCACCCGGTCGTTATAATAGGGGTGCGAATACTGTTTTCTCCAGACTTGCTGAAAAGAGGCGTTGTATTTTATGATTTCGATGTCATCGTGGTAATAGGTGCCGGTGGAGGGATCGCTGGCCTGAACACTCACGAACCGGCTGATGTAATAGTTGCCGGCGGCATCGGCCGTAATTCTGCTCATGTTATAGTCCGAGGATTGGCCCAGGATGGTGCCGTCCGCTTTATACTTGACCGCTCCGGATGGTCCGATGACGCCGAGGTTGCCGCCATCATCCAGCACCATATCCACGGCAGCGTGCGCGATGAGATTGCGCCAGATTTCACCTCCGTCGCTGTCGCGCAATTTGACGACGACTCCGCCCTCGCCATAGGACGTGCTGCCCTGACGATAGGTATTGAATTGCCCGATCAGGTAAACGTTGCCGCTACCATCCACGACAAGGTCGATGGGCCGGTCCTGGGCGTATTGGCCAATGTTGGTATCGATGGTGCGGGTGACGGTATGGGTCCAGCCACCATCCCCCGATTTGCTGACGTAGATGAATTGACTACGCCCCGAAGTTTTGCTGCCGCTGGTATACTGATGGTCATTGACGTGCTCCTGCTTGCGCGCACCGACAGTGACACCCTTGGCGGTCGTCTGCGCCGTCCGATACTGGTCGATCATGAAAAAGAGATCGGTGATCGGGTAATCGCCCACCAGTTTTTGCGTACCCTGGACGTAAACATTGGCCTGGGCATCGAGACAGGTCCGGCCCGCCCAGTCGCTGCTGTAAAAGGTTCTGCCGGCTATCGTGCTGGTGCCATCGTAGCGCACCTCCCAAATTTTGGTCAGGGCATCCTGGGCGATCGTGGCAGTGATCCATCCCAGCAGGAGGGTTTCGATCACGGTGAGACCTGGGAAAACATACTTTTTCATTTCGACTCCATCATGGGGATCAGGGAAAAACAATATGGAGAGAAATCCGAAAACTTTTTGCTATTTTTGAATTCGAAGGAACAAAGAAAAATGGCGCTGGTGGAGTGGCTGAAAAGCCTTTCTTTGGTTTGGGTACCAAAGGGCTTCGTATGGCTGTTGCTTGCAGATTGGTGCTGTCAATTGAGGATAATGTCCGTTTATTATTAAATAGTCAATAAATATAACAATGTCAAATAATTTCTTGTTTTTAAAAGCATACATCAGGGTATTTTATGCTTGACAATTAATCATTTAATGCTAATATTCCAGGCAGGTATATACGACAGATTACCCGCAAAAACAAAGACGGCTCAGCCGTCACCGAGGTGCAGCTTGCTCATAGCCAGTGTAAACGAAAGCCTGAAAGCATAGATACGCGCCTATACCCGGCGATCAATCGATAACTCCATATATTTAAATTTATTATGCACTATTATATTACCTGTGGCTGTCGAAGGCAGGCTAACCTAATTCCAATAGAGTAAGCCATGAAATTCCCCGAAATTGTCTCTTTTACCTTGACAAACGCTTGCAACCTCAGGTGTCAGATGTGCGGCCAATGGAGCAGCGAGGGCTACATTACCAACAAAATCAAAGACCCTGTTCTGACTCCCAAAATGAAGCCGGAAGACTGGATAAGGCTTGTAGATGAAATGGCCGGCCACCCTGTCAAACTTGTTCTGGTGCGGGGCGGTGAGCCTTTTTTGTATCCCGGACTAATGGATATTCTCAGGTATATTAACAGCAAAGGAATGTTCATTGCGCTGGATACCAACGGCACCCTGCTGGAGAAGTACGCCGAAGAACTTGTTAGGATTGGCAACATGCACATAACCTTTTCGGTAGATGGACCCGAAGAAATACACGACACTGTGAGAGGAATCAAAGGAAGCTTCAAAAAGACCAAAGAAAGCATTCTGTTGCTGAATAAGCTGGATAATAAAGGTGTGATCAATAGGAATATTTGTTTTGTCATCAGCAGGTATTCGTACAAGGGATTGGGAGAGATGCCTTCTGTGGCCAAAAGCATGGGAATCAGGGAGGTGAATATTGTCCCCTGTTACTATGTGACTGAAAAGGTGGGCACTATCTATCAAAAAGAACTACAAGAAAATTTTGGCATGAATGCCTTTTCTTGGCAAGGATTTCATCAGGAGGGTTCCGGCATTGACCTGGTCGAATTCAGCAACCAGCTGCGAAACTACAAGGAAAATCTTGATGGCATTGCAAATGGAAACTACATGCCCCTGAGTGATGAAGAATATAAAATATGGTTCAGTGATCCGCTATTGCCGGTAGGTTCCGTGACTTGCAACAATCCTGAAAAACTCATGGATATTCAGCCTGACGGTGAAGCCAATTTTTGTATCGATTATCCCGATTATTCTTTCGGCAATGTCAGGGAAGCCACCATCGGTGAATTATGGAACAGCGAGGCAGCAGAAACATTCAGGAAGTACAGGCGCAGCAACCCTCTTGCCGTATGTTACCGTTGCGGCGCAAAATATGTGACTGCAGACAAGAATTAATTCGCGCAGCTATGCGCATGGGCAAGAGAAACCGGAAAGGAATATTTCAGGTCTCCGTCCTGAAGAGACCCGATGAGAAAGCGGGGATTACTTTAGCGTAATCTTTACAGCCCAATCACAGGATGAGATTTTCTTGCCTCCCGGAAAACGGTGCAATTCAATTGTACCAGACGCATCGGCCTTGACCGTAGTCCTGGCTATCCATTGACCATTAACTGTGTCAAACCAGTGAACCAGGTATTTCGTACCGGGAATAAAGTCATGCAGCACCGGTATCACCGATTCATTTTCGAAATAGAGCAGGGCGAAATCCTTTGCCGGTGTTCTCATCATATAGGCCCAACCATCCAGGCCGGCGGAGGGACTAGCGAGCGCTTTATCAGGTTCGACCCTGTTGCGCGCCGGCTCGAGCTGCTGGAATTTTTTTCCCTCCGATAATATAAACGTATTCAGATGTTTCATATAGCTTGCCGATTCGTACTTGAAGGCGGTCCAACTATGAGGCCTTGCTCCTTCAGGTTCGCCGGTTGTGGTCAAGTCATACGCCGCAGTGCCATGCACATGTCCACACAAGCCGCCCGACAGAACCGATCCGTACATTTGCGCACGGGCAAAATAATTATCGCGCGCCGAGTTGGCAGGAGGTCGCTCCCCGTTCGGTTTATTGATCTCATGGTCCCAGCCGGTATAATAGGGTTCAAAATTGATGGCCGGCAAGGGCGGCTTCAGGTAAAAGATGGTTTCGAGTGAATCCGCCACACGGTGGTCGCGCGGCTTGTTTCCTACACTGTGCAACGTAAGCCACGGACAATCCTGGTGGTGGCCGAAAACGGTAAAAGTAGAACTGCTGATCAAAGCAGTAACCGGTTGGCCAAAAGGGGGGGGACCATATTTTTTCAGATGGTAAACAAGCGCCTCATTGAATTCTTTTGCGCTTAGACTGAAATCCTTTGGAATCCAATCCAGGTGAATGCCGCTGAATACGATATTGAATGCGCCATAGCGGGAAATCAGATACTGGAAAAAGCGGGAAAAGCTTTCGTTGAAATCGAAATAGGCTTTCCAGGAGGGGCCGACATCTCTTCTTACCGTTTCGAGCAGGGCGGTGAAGCCGTTGGCTGATAAAAACTCCATTTTCCTGTCGAGACTTTTAAAGTATTCGGGGTTGATCCGGTCGAAATTGGCAACGCCTTGATGCTCCCGGGACATTTCAAAGGGAAGGTTTCCACATTCATCCCTCATATTCTTCGCGGTAAATGAGCCCCAATAGCTCGATCCACCGGAAGCATCCTCTCCTTTTGCACCTTTGACATCGTAACCGAATTTTTCCCAGGCATTTCTCAAATAAATCCCGTTTGAATCAGCATAGGTGCTGGGATAGATATCCGAATCCCAGTTCGGAAAGCAGGAAATCATGCTGACGGAATTGAATCCCTGTTGCTTGCGGTACATAACAGCATCTTCGAAACCCATTCCCGGCCCTGGAATATATCCTGGCGATGTCTGTGCATTCCTGAATGGCAAGCGCCAGGTAGAGCCGGCAAGCCAGGTATCGCCAACCATAAAGTAGGGAGTGCCGTCGGCATACACCCAGGCATGCCCGTTCGCAGAAGCGCGCAAAAATCCACGCCGGTTGGGATTTTCCTCTTTCTGCTGATCGCTCCAGGCCACTGCCTCGAAGCTGCCGGTTTTGCCGTTCAGCCCGTTATCATCCGGCTGGTTCGAATGGCTGATCCAATTCCACGTGCCGGGATTTTCAGCCGCAACTCGAACGAGAAAACTATTCCCGCCGTTCCAAAATCCATAAACCCGTTTGGAAAAACCGGGACCTGTGAGTTCCACCCAGCAGGTAACATCCTGGTAGTAATTGCTATAATCCTTTTCGGCTGTCAATGTTATCTCATGCATCTCCCAGACGTGTATCCTGGTATGGTTTCTTGCATCAGCACAGAGAGGATAGAATAGAAGAAGAAGAAAAGAGAACCGGTGAAAACCGGTCAAACAGAAAAATTTCATTGGTTTCTCCACGCGCACTCAGATTACCGGGCCAAATTAAAATGCAATTTTGCAGCGTATTTACCGGCCTGGTTTTCAGAAGCATAGAAAGAGGCGACTAATGCTCCCAGCGGTCGAACCAGTAATCCTTTTGTCTCACCGTTTATCAAGCGCTCCATCACCGGTCTGGAAATAGTAATGAAATTTGTAGCACCAACAGTTTGATGTTTCCCACCATTTTGTCTGGAACGTTCCAAACCATCGGTCAGACTCAGCAGCTGGTGGTTGGCGGATTTCACAACTATGCTTGAATATAGCTTTTTGCGGATTCGCGAGCAAGTCATTTGTAACCGCAGTGGCGATTTTGACCCTTGACGGGTTTGCCATAATTTTGTAGCATACGCTATATGCATAATCGTCAGTTTATTAACGGGCAAGGTATGGCGTGTGTGCTTCTGCGGCAAAAATGTACCGGCCCCGCAATCCGGAGGCTTCGCCCTTTTTCGCATTGGTGCGAGACCATTTTGACGCGTTCGAGCGAGTTTACGACGAGCGGTTCCAGCCGAAATATGGCTATTGGCGGCCGATCATTCGTACGGCCATCGACAAGTATGTAAAGTGCGGGGATCTGCGGGAGGGATTTGCGCGTGTGCGCTGCCCGGATTGCGGCAAAGAGTATTTCGTGGTGTTTTCGTGTCGGCAACGCTGCTGCTGCCCGTCCTGCGATCAGAAGCGGTCGCTGTTGTTGGGCCTGAGGCTGGCGGAGGAAGTATTTGCACCGGTTAGTCACCGGCAATGGGTCTTGACCATGCCGAAGCGGTTGCGAA